>JAFUYV010000126.1 GCA_017476945.1 Fretibacterium sp. | reverse complement strand
CTCCGAGGGGCAGATGTGGCGGCGCTCAATCCCGGTTTTCTCCCTCAAGGGACCCGGCGCATTTTCCTCCACGATAGGAGGCAGCCAATAGACCATGTTCGTGATATAAGCCTTCAAAATTTATACCCAACAAAAAACAGTTTCATATTATCTTTGCTCATGTACAGCGCGGAGATTAGGCCTATTTCGGGCTTAGAACACTGTCAATATAATTGACCAATGTGGCAATTGTAAGCACTGTGTTCTGCTGTTCAAATTCATCGAGCAGGAGATAAATCTCCCTGCCCTCCATTTCGGTGAGGCGCTCCTCCAAATCGGCAAACAGGGACACAAAGGCAAGCGAGTCCAACAGGGCGCCAGGCCCAAGCAGAACAACATCGTCGTGGATGTCCATGTGATCACCTAACAGCCCGCCTTCCTCCAGTCCCTTAAAAACCTCGCCAATAACGGAAACTATTTTCTCTCTGTTCATTATAAAGTCTCCTCTCGCAATCCATTACTTTCCCTGTGCAGCACCGTATAGATCGACGGCCGCCTGCAAAATACGCCGGCAGTTCTTGTAGTAGTCGTCTTTAAGCACAGAGACAAGAACGGCGTCCACATACCTGCCATCAATATAAAAATGCTCCGGGATAACACCGTCCTGATGCCAGCGCAGGTAGCGCCGCATCTTCACCACAGCAACGTTGGACGCCACGACATCCCCGCAGATGGAGTGCATGTTCAGTTGCTCAAAGGCGTAATCCATAATCAGCCTTTCCGCGTCGAAGACCACGGGGGCATTGCCCACGGCCTCCGCCTCCCCAATGAGCAGCCTGCCCATGACAACGGAGCGGTGCGCGCGGTTGATGGCGTACAGGGAAATCATGCCGACTGCGGCCCCCTGATACTCCATCACGAAATTCAAATCGCCCTCGGCCTCGCTCCGCAATATCCATCGCCTCTGCGCGTCAACGTCCTGCGCACCTTTGTTGAGGTATTGCGTCCGAGCCCCGTTGCGCCAGCGCAGGGTGAGCTCCGCGTCATCGGCCCGAAGGATACGCAGACGAACCAGCCCGCCCTGCAAGCTAATCTCCAAGGCTGTCCTTCCCCCTTATGTGTGTATTTTTTAAGTTAAATGTAGTTGCCGGTGAAGAGAAAAAAATAACCTGCCGTGCCGGAAATAAAAATCCTGACACTAACAGATATACCAGACGAAAGCAAAAAGGCAAACTTTCAGGCTGTGAGCTGTGAGCAATTATACTGAATTTGCATCACGCTTGTCAACCCCTTCGCAACAATAAATTTTCATGCCGGCGTCATTATAGCATAAGACGACGGGACAAAAAAGGGACGAGGGCTGATGTTCCTCCCTCGTCCTCAAATATACATTGTGAATTAAGACGAGCCTACCGCTCGCTGAACTCCGCGTCCACAGTCTCGCCGTCGGAGCTGCCGCCCGCGCTGCCAGACGATGAGCCCGTCCCGGCGTCGCCGCTCGCAGCACCAGATGTGGGGCCGGTGGCCCCCTGATACAGCCGCACCGAGAACTCCTGAATCGTCTTCTCCAAGTCCTCCTTCGCGGACTTCATCCTGGCGCTGTCGTTCTTCTCGATGGCGCTCTTCAGGTCATCCAGCTTCGAGTTCACCTTGCCCTTCTCCTCGGCGCTCATCTTGTCGCCCAGGTCGTTTATCAGCTTCTCCGCCGCGAACACCGCCGCGTCCGCCTCGTTGCGGGCCTCTGCAGCGCTGCGCTTCTTTTCGTCCTCGTCCGCGTGAGCCTCGGCGTCGCTCCTCATACGCTCGATCTCGTCCTTCGACAGGTTCGAGGACTGGATCGTGATCTTCTGCGCCTTGCCGGTGCCCTTGTCCTTGGCGGAGACGTTCAGAATGCCGTTGACGTCGATGTTGAATGTCACCTCGATCTGCGGGATGCCGCGCGGTGCGGGCGGGATGCCGTCCAGCACGAACTGGCCCAGCTTCACGTTGTCCGCCGCCATGGAGCGCTCGCCCTGGAGCACCATGATCTCAACCTGCGTCTGGTTGTTCGCCGCCGTGGTGAACACCTGGCTCTTGGAGACGGGGATGGCCGTGTTGCGCTCGATGACCTTCGTGAACACGCCGCCCAGCGTCTCCAGCCCAAGGGACAGCGGCGTCACGTCCACGAGCACGATGTCCTTGTGGTCGCCCTTCAGGATGGCGCCCTGAATGGCCGCGCCCGCCGCCACGCACTCGTCCGGGTTGATGCCCTTCGTCGGCTCCTTGCCCAGGAGGTTGACGATCTTCTTCTGCACCATCGGCATACGGGTCGAGCCGCCGACGAGCAGGATCTTGTCGATCTCCGACGCGCTGAGGCCGGAGTCCTTCAGGGCCCGCTCCGTGGGGACCACCGTGCGGTCCAGCAGGTCCGCCGTCATCTCCTCGAACTTCGCCCGGGTCAGCTTCATCTCCAGGTGCTTGGGCCCCGTCTGGTTCGCGGTGATGAAGGGCAGGGAGATGGTCGTCTCCGTCATGTTGGACAGCTCGATCTTCGCTTTCTCCGCCGCCTCGCGCAGGCGCTGCATGGCCATGCTGTCGTTCTTCAGGTCGATGCCCTCGGACTTCTTGAACTCGGAGGCCATCCACTCCACGATGCGGTTGTCCCAGTCGTCGCCGCCCAGACGGTTGTCGCCCGCCGTGGCCAGCACCTCGAACACGCCCTCGCCCACGTCCAGGATGGACACGTCGAACGTGCCGCCGCCCAGGTCAAACACCAAAATTTTATGCTCCTCCTTGCGGTTCTCGCCGTAGGCAAGGCAGGCCGCCGTGGGCTCGTTGATGATGCGGAGCACCTCAAGGCCCGCGATGGCCCCCGCGTCCTTCGTCGCCTGACGCTGGGCGTCTGTGAAGTAGGCCGGGACGGTGATGACTGCCTGCGTCACCGGCTCGCCGAGGTAATCCTCCGCGTCGCGCTTCAGCTTCTGAAGGATCATCGCGGAGATCTCCTGCGGCGTGTACTTCTTGTCATCGATCTCCACGCGGTAGTCCGTGCCCATCTCGCGCTTGATGGACATGATGGTGTGGTCCGCGTTGACGATGGCCTGACGCTTGGCGAGCTGCCCCACAAGGCGCTCACCATCCTTCGTGAAGGCCACGACGGACGGCGTGGTCCGCGCACCTTCGTTGTTGGGGATGATGGTGGTCTGGTCCCCCTCCTGTACCGCGATGCAGCTATTGGTGGTTCCAAGGTCGATTCCTACAACTTTAGACATAATCCATTCCTCCTGCTGTAAACTTTTATGTAAAACTTATGCTTGCTGCCTTATTGCCAAGTGATTCCTTTACTCCGCCCGGCCAACCGTGACG
>JAFUYV010000125.1 GCA_017476945.1 Fretibacterium sp. | reverse complement strand
CTCCGTGGGCTCCGGCCCGATGGACCAGCCCGTCACGTCCTCGATCCAGCCCTCGATCCACCAGCCGTCCAGCACGGAGAAGTTCATGATGCCGTTCATGGCGCACTTCATGCCGCTGGTGCCGCTGGCCTCCCGCGGGCGCATGGGGGTGTTCAGCCACACGTCCACGCCCTGCGTCAGCAGCGACGCGATCTCCATGTTGTAGTTATCGATGAAGACAATCGGGATGTCCCCCTCCAGCTCCTTGGCCGTGCGGCGGATCTTCTGAAGGATGGCCTTGCCGCCGTCGTCCTGGGGGTGAGACTTGCTGGAGAAGATAAACTGCACCTTCCGCCCCCCGGCGACCTTCTTGAAGCGCTCCATGTCGGAGAAGAGGAGGTCGGCGCGCTTATAGGTCGCGGCGCGGCGGGCAAAGCCCAGCGTCAGGACGTCCGGGTCAAGCTGCACACCATTGGTCTCCAGCACGCGGGCCAGCAGGCGCATCTTCGACGCCTGGTGCGCGGCCCACAGCTCCTCCTTCGGGATGGTGAGGGCCTGGACAAGGCGCCCGGGGTCCTGCTCCCAGCCAGGGATGTGCTTGTTGTAGAGCTTCCTCATGCCGGAGCTGATCCACGTGGTGGGGTGGATGCCATTCGTGACCCAGTCCACCGTCTCCATCTTGAACATGGCGTTGCTGACCTCGGCGTGTTTCTTCGCCACGCCGTTGACGTAACGGCTGTAACGGAGGCCCAGCTCCGTCATGGAGACGCCGGGCAGGTTTGGCATCATGCGGCGGATGGTGGCCAGGGCATCCGGCGGGAACACCTGGTCGATGAGGCCGAACTCGAAGTAGTCGTGTCCTGCCGGCACGGGCGTGTGCGTGGTGAACACCACCTGGTCGCGGATCTTGTCCGGGTCATAGTAGCCCTGCTCGCGCATGAGCTCCAGAGTCAGGAAGCCCGCGTGGCCCTCGTTGAGGTGGAAGGTGTCGATGTTCATGTAACCCAGGTCGCGCAACATGCGGAGGCCGCCGACGCCGAGGATGAACTCCTGGCAAAGGCGGTAGCGGTTGTCTCCGCCGTAGAGGTACCAGCAGAGCTTGCGGTCATCGGGGTGGTTGGGCTCAAAGTCGGTGTCCAGGAAGTAGACGGGCAGGGGATAGCCCGTGGCTCCAATGAGCTCGTAAACCCAGACGCCCACCTGGATCTCCCGTCCCTGGATGGTGATCTTGACGCGGTTGGGGAGCAGGGTCAGCTCCTTGGACGGGTCCCAGATAACGGGCTTCTCCTTCTGCCAGTCGTCCGCGTTGAACTCCTGGACGAAATAGCCCTTGCGGTAGAGCAGGGTCACGCCCGCCATGGGGACCCCGAGGTCCGCAGCGCTCTTCAGGATATCCCCGGCCAGGACCCCAAGCCCGCCGGAGTACGTGGGGATTGACTCTTTTAACCCCACCTCCATTGAAAAGTACGCAACAGGACGGAAAGCGGGGTCGCTTTCCATCAGGGTTCTGAGTGAATTGCCGAGGTCGCTGCGGTGCAGTCTTTGTATCATTGAATCAAAACTCCTTCCTGCCCCCATGGGGGGATTTCGGTCGTGCCTCTGCCTGTGCCCCGAGCGGGGTATTGACGTCTTGTTTAAATTATCTCATAAGTTGAGGTTTTTTGCGCGGGGCTCATCGTGTCCGCCCATAGAGCCTGCTGAGCGCCCGGATGCGCTGCGCCAGCTCCGGCGTCGCCAGTCCGGGGGACATGCGCCACCTCCAGTTGTCCCGCGGGGTGGAGGGGATGTTGATACGGGCCTCCGCCCCCAGGTTCAGCCAGTCCTGCATGGGGATGACGGCCGTCTCCGCCACGGAGGCGAGGGCCATCCGCGTCATCTCCAGCGCGGCGCCTTCCTCCGTGGGCCAGTGCCCCAGATACGCTGCGAGGTTCTCCCGCTCCCCCTCCGAGGCGTCCTGCTCAAACCAGCCCCGCGTCGTGTTGTTGTCGTGCGTCCCCGTGTAGATCACGTTGACCGGTGTGTGATTGTGTGGCGCGTAGGGATTGTCCGCCGGGTTGCCGAACGCGAACTGAAGGATCAGCATCCCCGGAAGCCCCAGGGAAGTCCGCAGCTCTTCCACGTCCGGCGTGAGGACGCCCAGGTTCTCCGCCCAGAAGGGCAGGTCAGGGAATGTCTCCTCCAGCCGCCCGAAAAATTCTCTGTACGGCACGTCGCGCCACTCGCCGTGCTCCGCGGTCTCCGCGTCCGCGGGCAACGTCCAATAGGCCACGAGGCCGCGGAAGTGGTCGATGCGCACGCAGTCGAAGAAGGTCAGCAGGTGCCTCAGGCGCTCCACCCACCAGCGGAACCCCGTCTTTTTCATAGCCTCCCAGTTGTAGGTGGGGTTGCCCCAGAGCTGGCCCTTCGCGCTGAAGTAGTCCGGCGGGACGCCCGCGACGGAGGCGGGATTGAGCTCACCGTCAAGATCGAACAGCTCCGGGTGCTGCCAGACGTCGGCGCAGTCCCCCGTGACGTAGACGGGCACGTCGCCGATCAGCTCAATATCCAGCTTCTTTAAATGCTCCCGCAGGGCGGCCATCTGCACGGCAAAGACGTACTGGAGGAAGACATAGAACATCACCTCGTCCAAATCCCTCTCCTTGAAGGCCTCCAGGGCGTCCGGCTCCCGAAACTTCAGGCCGTGGGGCCACTCGTGCCACGGCTTGCCGCCCTGCGCCTTTTTAATGGCCGCGAACAGCGCGTAATCCATGACCCAGTCCGATTCCCGCTCCAGAAATGCCTGAAAATCCGGATTATCGCCCCTCTTGCTGAAGTTTCCCCAGGCCTTCCTGAAAAGCCGTTCCTTGAATGTGATCACGGCGTCATAGTCCACGTGCGTGGGGTTAAAGACGGGCGCGTCCACCAACTCGCTTTCGTCCAGAAGCCCCTCGTCCACCAAGGCCTCCGGGCTGATGAGGGTGGGGCTCCCCGCGAAGGCCGAGGTTGGGCTGTATGGCGAGTTGCCGCAGCCGGGGTCGGTGGCGGTCAGGGGCAGGACCTGCCACAGGGACTGCCCCGCTTCGTGCAAAAACTCCGCGAAACGAAACGCTTCGGGCCCAAGGCCGCCGATGCCAAAACGCGAGGGCAGCGAGGTCAGGGGAAGCAGGATGCCGCTCTTTCTCCGATTTGGCCGCTTACGCCGCGTGGCTGGTGATTGATCCTTCAATTGTCTCCGCCTCCTCAGTTCAATTCTCCAGAATCGTAGGTGACGCACCCGGCGCAGACCGTCAGGGCCACCTTGTTTAACCACCCGCGCCGCGGAGCTGAGAGATCTGTCAGTGCCTCGGGCTGGATGGAGAAGGGGTCACGCTCCAGCACCACGAGGTCGGCGTCGCGCCCCGGAGCGATCTCCCCACGGCGGCGCTCATTGCGGCCGTTCCAGGCTCCGTTCCACGTGTAGGCCTCGAGTGCCTCCGCAATGGATAAGGAGGAAGGACCGCCCGCCGCCATCCTCTGCATCTCGGCGAGGGGGGACTCCAGAGGCCACTGAGACCCGGCGCTGACCACGATACCCTTCCGCATCGCGGCGCGGCAACCCTCCCCGCGCGCCACGCCTCCAAGCCTCAGCGCCCGCATCCTGTCAAGCCCCTCCCCATCCATCGGCAGGTTCATCAGCAGGTGACGTGAGGTCATCTGCCTGTGTTCCTGGCAAAGCTCCATCAGAGGGAACGCCGTCTCCAGGGGAAGGTCCAGGGCAAGCTGCATCCCGGCGAGATGCGCGTCGCGGACAAGCTCCATCAGCTCATCCGTCTCCACGGAGCTGTCGAGCACGACCGGCCCCATCCGACAGAACGGCCCCCCGTCGCCGGAGCGCCAGCCCTTAGACAGGACCTCCATCAGCGCACCCCGGCTGGAGAGGCGGAGCATGGGGCGCAGGCGAAAGGGCAGCTCCGCGGCCATGAAGAAGTTCCAGGCACGATGGAAGTCATGCCCGAAGGCGCCGAGGTCATCAGAGCTTATCTCCGTCAGGCCAAGCGCTGCGGCCTGAGGCGCGTGGGCCGTCAGGAGGCGGGATATCTCCCCATCGGGGAGCCCGCCTCCACCCAGGGATATCCCCTCCTGCTCGCAGGCCCATTGGACCAAGCGGGCGCTCGTGTCGCAGAAGCCCGGCAGGACCGCCCTTCCCTGAAGATCGATGACCCTTGTGCCTTCTCGACTAGCGGAGGTCTTCCCCACCGATGTGATGCAGCCGGCCTCAAACGTCAGCGAGTCCATAATGCCCATCGGAGTATGAACACGCCCATTGACCAGAGCGATCCTCTCTGTCTGCCGCATAGATGCAGCCTCCTTCACCAGGGGGACCTGGAATTTTGTAGAGGTATGTTACGCTTACATTATAGCTCATCAATCGCGACGGCCGGTGAAGTTCATCGCCTCCTGTGAGGCCCTGGCCTTTCTTCCGCATTCTATTACGACGTAAAGCCCTCGCCGGCATTAGCGGATAATATAATAGCCCTCCTATCCGTCCGATACTCTCAGCGGGGGCCGCAAGCCCCACATTATGCGAGGAGATAATATGCAAATCCAGAGTACCACCGCAGCATACTCAACCGGCATAGCAGCAAGCGCCGCGCGCAAGCAGGAAACGGCCGCAGGGGATGTTTTTGCCAATCTGATGCAGGAACACCCGCAGACCGAAAAACAAGACGCTGCGACCCCCTCAGAGGCCGACGGCGCGGTTGCGGATAACGGGGTCAAGTCCGCCGTCTTTCTCGGACAGTTGCAGAGGGCACAGCAGGAGTTCAATGCTCAAAATGAAAGCGGGGCCTCAGAGGTCATAGACGAAACAACATTCAAGTCGGACAAGGGCGACCGCCTCAACTACTATTCCACGCAAAAATGGGACATCGGCGTTTACAGAGACAACGCCTCGACGGACAACGACCCCACTGTCCTTGTATCGGTCGATGAATCGGAGTCGGGCGGTTCTCGCAAAACCTACCGCGTCCACATCAATGACATAAACATGACGGACGCGCCGTGTTATGAGATGTTTGGGGCCATCT
>JAFUYV010000124.1 GCA_017476945.1 Fretibacterium sp. | reverse complement strand
GCTGTACGTTGGGGGCATCTCCGGCGGGCTCATCCCCGCAATCCTCATCAACATCCCCGGCACCCCCTCCTCCATCACCACCTGTTTTGACGGCTACCCCATGACGCTAAAGGGTGAGGGGGAACGGGCGCTGAAGATCGGCGTTGTGGCGTCCCTGATGGGCGGCATCTTCAGCCTGATCTGCCTGTGGCTCTTTACACCGCCGCTGGCGAGCCTCGCATTGAAGTTCTCGGCGGTGGAGAAATTCCTGGTCATCCTGTTCGCCCTGACCATCATCGCCGCGCTGTCCAAGGGGAATATGTTGGTGGGGGTTTGGATGGGGCTGCTGGGCGTCCTTGTGGCGCTGATGGGCACCTTTGACGACAACAACAAGCTCCGCCTGGTCCCGCGCCTGTTCCGCAAGGAGCTCATCTACGGCTTCTCCCTGCTGCCCGTCCTCATCGGCCTCTTCGCGCTGGGACAGATGCTGGAGGAGGCGGAGAAGGGAATGCGGAGGGAAAACATCGGCGCGGACCTGATGTCTCGAAACGCCCGCAGGTTCTCCTTCTCCGACTTCAAGGGGCAGATTGTGAACGTGCTCCGCTCCTCCGCCCTGGGGACCTTCATGGGCATCCTGCCCGGCGTGGGGGGCTCCGCGGCCAGCCTGATGGCTTACTCCCAGACCAAGAACTTCTCCAAGCACCCGGAGGAGCTGGGCAAGGGGGCCGTTGAGGGGCTCATCTCCAGCGAGTCCGCCAACAACGGTCTTACCGGCGGCGCGCTGATCCCGCTGCTGTCGATGGGCATCCCCGGTGACTCCACCACGGCCGTCCTGATTGGGGCCTTCGCCCTTCAGGGGATGCAGATCGGCCCGCTGTTCATTCGGAACAACCAGGGCCTCTGGTACAGCATCCTGCTGGGGCTTCTGCTCTGCAACATCATCATGTTCCTGGTGATGTTCTTTCCCATTAAGTTTATCTCCAAGATCATCTACGTACCCAAGCAGAGGCTGTACCCCGTCATCATCCTGATGTGCGTGGTGGGGGCCTACGCGGCCAACCACGGCGTTCTGTTCGACGTGTGGTCGCTGATCGTCTTCTCCGTCCTGGGCTACCTGTTCGCGAAGCTGAAACTGCCCGCCACGCCCTTCCTCATCGGCTTCATCCTCGGAGGGGATCTGGAGAAGTACTTTGTGGACGCGCTGAAGGGCTCCGGGGGCGACCTCACCGTGTTCTTCACCCGCGGCCCCATCTGCTGGGTGCTGTGGCTGTTCATCATCGCCTCGGTCGTCTTTGCCGTGGTCCAGGAGCGCAGGGACAAGCAGTCCATTTTGAAACAGGCGGCGGAATGACGCCCGCCATGGAGGAGGAAAAATCATGGTCCCAAAGATCGTAAAGATGGATGTCTACCCGGTGGCCGGGCACGATTGCATGGAGCTGAACCTCAGCGGCGCGCACGCCCCGTTCTTCACCCGCAACATCGTCGTGCTGGAGGACGACACCGGCACGCTCGGCGTGGGCGAGGTCCCCGGCGGGCAGAAGATCACGAAGGCCCTGGAGGACGTGAAGCCCCTTGTCCTGGACACGCGCATCGCGGACTACAAGGACACGCTGAACAAGGTGCGGACCTGGCTGAATGCGAACATCAAGGACGACGTCCGCGGCCTTCAGACCTTCGACCTGCGCACGGGCGTCCACGTCGTCACGGCGATTGAGGCCCCGCTGCTGGACCTGATGGGCAAGTTCCTGGAGGTCCCGGCGGCGGCGCTGATGGGCGACGGTGTGCAGCGCGAACGGGTGCAGTTCCTGAGCTATCTGTTCTACATCGGCGACCGTAAGAAGACGGACCTGCCCTACGAGTCCGAACCGGACAGCCCCTGCGCGTGGTACCGCCTACGCCACGAGGAGGCCTTGACCCCGGACGCCATCGTCGCGCTGGCGAGGGCGACGCACGAGAAGTATGGTTTTGTGGACTTCAAGCTCAAGGGCGGCGTGCTGGAGCCCCGTGAGGAGCTGAAGGCCGTGCAGGCCATCAAAAAGGCGTTCCCCAACGCGCGCGTTGACCTGGACCCCAACGGGTGCTGGAGCCTGAAGGAGGCGCTGGAGATCGCCCCTCAGCTCAAGGAGTGCCTGGCCTACTGCGAGGACCCCGTGGGGGCGGAGGCCGGGTTCAGCGGCCGCGAGGTGATGGCGGAGTTTCGAAAGGCCACCATGATGCCCACGGCCACAAACATGATCAACACGGACTGGCGGCAGATGTGCCACACCATCGCGCTTCAGAGCGTGGACATCCCGCTGGCGGACCCGCACTTCTGGACGATGAACGGCTCCGTGCGCGTGGGGCAGCTCTGCAACGACTTCGGCCTGATGTGGGGCTGCCACAGCAACAACCACTTCGACATCTCCCTGGCGATGGTCGTTCAGTGCGCTGCGGCCATCCCCGGCAAGATGAACGGCATCGACACGCACTGGATCTGGCAGGAGGGCCGGGAGCGCCTGACGAAGGAGCCCCAGCAGATCGTGGACGGCTGCATCGACCTCCCGAAGAAGCCGGGCCTTGGCATCGACGTGGACCTGGAGCAGGTGAAGAAGGCCAACGCCCTCTATCTGGAGCACGGCCTGGGCGCCCGCGACGACGCAAAGGGGATGCAGTATCTCATCCCCGGCTGGAAGTTCGACAACAAGAAGCCCTGTCTGGTGCGGTGAGACGAAGCGTCCAAGGACAGTTGCTGCCCCTGGACGCTGGAGAAAACATCGTGATAGACCGACCCTGAGCCTATCCTTTTGTTTCGCGGCTGTCCTCCTGTGTGAGGCGGCCGCGTTTGTTGCTCAGGCGGGTCCCCGGTCTCCGTACATCCGCTCGTAGTAGTTTTGGTACTCCCCGCTGATGATGTCCTCCCACCAGCTTCGGTTGGCGAGGTACCACGCGACGGTCTTTTTAAGCCCCTCGCGGAACGGCGTCTCCGGGGACCAGCCCAGTTCCCTGTGTATCTTCGCCGGGTCGATGGCGTAGCGGAGGTCGTGGCCCTTGCGGTCCTTCACGAAGGTGATCAGCGACTCCGGCTTGTTCAGCTCCCGGCAGATGAGCCGCACAATGTCGATGTTCCTCATCTCGTTGTGGCCCCCGACGTTGTAGACCTCCCCATCGCGCCCCCGGCGGATGATCAGGTCGATGGCGCGGCAGTGATCCTCCACGTACAGCCAGTCCCGGACGTTCAGCCCCTCGCCGTAGACGGGCAGCGGCTTGTCGTGCAGCGCGTTGACGATCATCAGGGGGATCAGCTTCTCCGGGAAGTGGTAGGGCCCGTAGTTGTTGCTGCACCGTGAGATCGTCACGGGGAGCCCATACGTCCGGTGATAGGCCAGGACCAGCAGGTCCGCCGCCGCCTTGGAGGCGCTGTACGGGCTGCTGGTGCGGATGGGCGTCTCCTCCGTGAAGAGGAGGTCCGGCCGGTCCGGCGGAAGGTCGCCGTAAACCTCGTCCGTTGAAACCTGGTGGAAGCGCCGGGCACCGTACTGCCGCGCGGCGTCCATCAACACGCTGGTCCCGATGACGTTCGTCCGGAGGAACACGCCGGGGTCCTCAATGCTCCGGTCCACGTGGGACTCCGCCGCGAAGTTGACCGCCACGTCGGGCCGTTCCTCCTCGAAAAGGCGGAAAACCGCCTCCCGGTCGCAGATGTCCGCCCGCACAAAGCGGAAGTTCGGGTTCTCCATCGCGGCGCTCAGCGTGGAGAGGTTGCCGGCATAGGTCAGCTTGTCGAGGCAGACGACCCGGCAGTCCGGGTGCGCCGCCAGCGTGTGGCGGATGAAATTCGAGCCGATGAAGCCCGCTCCCCCCGTAACAAGAACATTCATCATGACGCCCCCTGGCTGATTGATGTGAGGAACTTCCCGTCCGCGACCGCCCTGAGGTGTTCCCCGTAGGAGGAGTTGCTGTACCGTCCGGCGGACTTCAGCAGCTCCTCCCGCGTGATCCACCTGTTCTGGAAGGCGATCTCCTCCGGTGCGGCGATCAGGACGCCCTGGTGCTGCTCCACCATGCGGACGAAGTCGGCCGCGTCGGCCAGGCTGTCGATGGTCCCCGTGTCAAACCAGGCAAAGCCGCGCCCCAGCAGTCCCACGTCCAGCAGGTCCTTCTTCAGGTAGAGTTCGTTGAGGGCGGTGATCTCCAGTTCTCCGCGCGCCGAGGGGCGGATCGTCCCCGCCAGCCCCGAGACCCCCGAGGGATAAAAGTACAGCCCCGTGACCGCGTAATTACTCTTTGGGGCCCTGGGCTTCTCCTCGATGGAGACGGCCTGGCCGGAGCCGTTGAACTCCACAACGCCGAAGCGCTCCGGGTCGTTGACGTAGTAGCCGAAGACCGTGGCCCTACCCCGCGCGGCGGCCTTCTCCGCGCTCCGCAGGGTTCTGGAGAAGCCGTTTCCGTAGAAGATGTTGTCCCCAAGGATCATCGCGCAGCTATCCCCGCCGATGAAGCTCTCCCCGATGATGAACGCCTGCGCAAGCCCGTCCGGACTGGGCTGAGGCGCGTAGCTGATCTCCAGCCCGAACGATTCGCCGCAGCCCAGGAGCTGCTCAAAGCGCGGCAGGTCCTCAGGTGTCGAGATGACCAATATCTCCCGTATCCCCGCCAGCATCAGCGTGGACAGCGGGTAGTAGATCATCGGCTTGTCGTAGACCGG
>JAFUYV010000123.1 GCA_017476945.1 Fretibacterium sp. | reverse complement strand
TGACGGCCGTGGAGAAGTCCGCGTCATAGCCCTGGTCCACCATCATGGGGATGAGGATGGAGCCCAACGACGCCGTGTCCGCGGACGCGGAGCCGGAGATGCCGCCGAAGAAGTACGACGCCACGATGTTCACCATCGCCAGGCCGCCCCGCATCCAGCCGACGAGGGAGTTCGCCAGTGCGATCAGCTTGTCGGAGATGCCGCCCGTGCCCATGAGGACGCCCATGGTGATGAAGAACGGCACGGCCATGAGGCTGAAGGACCAGATGCCCTTCACCATCTGCTGGGGCATGGTGACGAGGGCCTGGCCCTGGGCCAGCAGGCAGAAGACGGTGGAAAGCCCCACGGCGTAGGCGATGGGGAAGCGGAGCAGGATCATGGCGAAGAAGCTGCCCAACAGGACGAGGGTGGCAAAATTCTCAACGCTCATTACGCGGCCTCCTTTGCGCTGCGGTCATCCTTCACAAAAAACGCCTCCAGGCGCTGAAAGACCTGCTCCAGCTCGAAGATCACCATCCCGGCCCCCGCGATGGGGATGGGGAGGTACATCCACACGCGGCTGAGCTGCGGGAGGGACTCGTACTTGCCGAAGCGGGCCAGGGGAGAGTTGCAGACCTTGATGCCGTACACCAGCATCACAATGCCCAGCCCCAGCACCGCCGCGTCGGACAGAAGGTCCAGCACGTTCACCAGTCTGGGGGGAAGGTAGCTGTCGAAGGCGGTCATGCGGATGTGGGCGCGTCGCCGGATGGCCAGCGTCGCGGAGAGCACCGCCATGTAGACCATGAGGGTCAGGACGATCTGCTCGCTCCACGCGGGGTCGGGGACGAAGGAGACGTAGCGCCCCGTCACGGCCATGGTGGTGATGGCGATATCGCCGATCAACAACAGCTTGCAGATACACATAATAATCTTGTCCGTCCAGTCGTAGATTGGACGAAGTTTTCCCAGGGCCTTAAAGAATCCGGGCACGGTTCCATGCACTCCTTTCCAAAAAACTCAAAAATTTAAAAAGGGCGCTGGGGGATACGTGCCCGTATCGACTCCCCTGCGCCCTGTGCTCATTGCCTTTTTAAGAGCGGCAGTTACTGCATATCGACGAGCTGCTTGTAGAGCTCGGCCTGGCTGGCGGTGTTGGCCTTGATGGTGTTCTGGCAGGCCTCAACCCACGGCGCCTTGTCCGTCACGTCCACAACGTGGATGCCGGCGGCCTTCAGATCGTCCAGGACCTTCTGCTCCGCAGCGGCGGAGATCTTCGCGTTCTCCTGCTGCACGAACTTACCGGCCTCCATGATCCAGGCCCTCTGCTGGTCGTTCAGCTTGTTCCAGCCGCTGTCCGCCACGACGATCTGGATGGCGCCCAGGGTGTGCCCGTCAAGGAGCAGGTAGGGGGCAACCTCCTGGAAGGCGTTGGACTTGTAGTTCGCGATGGGCTGCTCGGCCGCGTCGGTCACGCCGGTCTGAAGCGCGCTGTACAGCTCCGTGAAGCTCACGACGGTGGGGCTGGCGCCCAGGTCGCGAACCATGCCGGTCATGACGGGGTCATCGGAGACGCGGATCTTCTTGCCCTTCAGGTCGGCCAGGCCGGAGACGGCGTCCTTGAAGAAGAAGTGGCGGAAACCTTCCTCGCCGTAGCAGATGCCGCGCAGGGGCAGGCCAATAGCCTGAGGTTCGGCCAGGAAGTCGGCGGCCAGGGGGCTGTTGGCGAACTTCCAGAAGTGCTCGCGGCTCACGAAGGTGTAGGGGATGGAGAGCAGCATGGCTTTCTGACAGCCGTAGCTGGTCAGGGCGAACGCGGAGATGCGGGAGATATCCACGGTGTCGCCGCCGCCCAGGATGCCGTCAAGGACCTGGGCCTCGGAGCCCAGCACGCCGCCGGCCTGGATGTCGATGATGACCTCGCCCTTGGAAAGCTCCTCGACCTTCTGCTTGAACGTCGTCGCAACCTGGCCCACGATGGTGTCCAGGGGGTTGACCTCAGCATAGGCCAGCTTCACAGGCGCCGCCAGGGCGGCTGAGGCGCTCAGCGCAACCAGCAGAGCCAGAGACACAGCAAACAACTTCTTCATAACGATACAGCCTCCTTCTGAAATTTAGGCTCCGGGGAAAAGCCTCCCTGAAGCCCCTATGGATATGTCCCGGAGTTCTATCCGAAACCTCTTGCTTCATATTTTACAGCTTGTTGCTCAGCGCGCAAGTAAATTTTGAGCGCGTCCGCGTCAGGAAATTTAGAGGGGCCGCCTCAATTCAAACGGTTGCTCAGAAGGACCAGCCCGTTGGCCTCCATCACGTTATAGACGTCCTGGGGCAGGGGGGAGAGGGGCTGCTGGTTCTGCGGGATCAGGAGGAAAGCCCGCTCCCTCCGGTCCCAGGCGTTATGCAGCGCGGTGTCGTCCCAGACGAACCTTTTGGACGCGACGCCCGGAAGCTGCGGAGCGTTTACCAGGGTGTAGCTGTGCAGGGTGTAGAAGTACAGCGACGGGCGGTTGACGGCGTACTGCATGACGGTGTCCTCCCGCCCCACGGCGCCCCGGAGGGCAAGGCCCACGTCCCGGAGCCCTCCCTGGTCCGCGGCAAGGTCGAACACGCCGGCCAGGGGCATAAGGCACAGCAGCGCGATCGCAGCCCCGTTACGGGCCAGCTTCGTCATCTGACGGGGCCATGCGTCAGGATCGCGGCCGCTCCGCGCGTAGTACCAGGTGGCAAAGAGGAAGACCGCCACGAAAATCCCCCACGGCACAAGCGAGAGCAGCGCGCTGCGCAGAAGGGGAAACGCGCCCAGCGCAAGGGGGATAACGGCGAGAAGCAGAGGCACGAGGACGAGGATATTCACCGCCACCGCGATTTGGATGGGGCTGACCTCCGCCCCGGAGGGAGGCTGCGCCTCCAGCCAGGTATCGAGCGCCCCGCCGGTCAGAGCGGCCAGGGCGGGCACACAGGCCCCCAAAGCCAGCAGGTCCCCCATCAACAGCGCAAAGACCCCGAAGAAGAGCGCCCAGACGACCATGAAAAATTCCGGGGACGCCCCGTACTCCTGGAGCGCGGCCCTGTCTCTGGGCATGGCCTCCCACGCGGCGCGGAGCAGGAAGCCCGGCCAGGGAACCGTCCCTGTCAGGATAAAGAGCAGGGCCAGCCTGCCGTCAGGCGCGAGGAACTTCGGGGACTCATAGAGCACGAAACGCAGGAGCATGGGGTTTTTCAACCCCAGCAACAGAAGATAGCCCACCGCCCCCAGCAGGGAGAGCGCCACGGCCGGCCACCAGGCCAGGCATGTCCTCAGCGTCCCGAAACGGCGGGTCAGGCCGGAGAAGAACAGGAGCGCCAACCAGGGCAGGAGTATTCCCTCCGGCCCATGGACAACGAGAGCCGCCAGGGGCGCGGCGTGCGCCAGAAGCACCCAGCGCCGCTCCTCCCGCTGAGTGGGCGGCTGCTGTCCAACGCGGATGAAGGCGGCCATGGCAAGCCCCGTGCAGCAAGCATACAGCGCGTGAGAGGAGGCCAGCTGCGAGACGACAAAGCCCAGGGCCATGCTCGCGGAGACGGAGGCGGTGAGCCAGGCCCTGCGCGCCTTTCCCCCCGGCGCCACCGCCAGGACGGCAGCCAGCGCCACCCCCAACCCGGCTAACGCGGGCCAGAGGCGCACGGCGAACTCCCACCAGCCAAAGAGGCTGATGGAGATTGCTGAGAGCCACCATGCCCCAAGCGCCTTGCCCGCGCAGAGGAAGTCCCCCACGCGGGGACTGAAGTAGTCGCCCCGCGCCAGCATCGTCAGCGGGATAGAGGCGTTGACCCCCTCGAGGGGATCCAGGAGACCATGGTCCCCGATGCCGCGGAGGTAGAGGTACAGGAGGAAGGCCAGGAACAACAATACCTTCCTGTTCCGTGAAAGGAAGCTTGTCTGAGGGGCGGGGCGGGGGGCCATCCCTGCCGGGGAGGAATATTGTTTAGCGGAAACGCGCTTCTGCATTGAACCTGATCCCCTTTACACACCCCCTCGAGGGGCTTCCTTTTGGCCCTCCTGCGGGCTCTTCTTAAATCCTGAGTGTATTATACAATAGGACAAAGGGGGGAAGCGCCCCTGCCAGGAAGGGATGAAGCGGCGATGAACCTGATCACGAGGGAAATGCGGAACCGAAAGCACCTGCGGCTGAACCTGCTCATCGACGGCCTGATGATCGGCGTCCTTGTCGGATGGGTCATCACGGCCTACCGTCTGAGCATCGCCTGGGCGGGCGAGTGGGTGCGCGGGCTGCTGGCCGGGGCGGGGTCCGTGCCGGGGGCCTTCCTCTACCTCAGCGTCATGCTCGTGATGGGCGTGGGGGCCGGGCTCTGCCTCCGGCTGTCGCCCCTCATCTCCGGCAGCGGCATTCCACAGGTCTCGGCCCAGCTTGCCGGGCGTCTCAGGGCCCGCTGGCAGAGCGTTCTGCCCTTTAAACTGATTGGCGGCGTCCTGACGCTCGGCGGCGGGCTCACCCTGGGCCGGGAGGGGCCCTCCGTCCAGGTGGGCGCGGCTGTGGGACAGGCGTTTGGAGACCTCGTGCGGCGTCCCGTCAGCGAACGGCGCTTTCTCATCTCCTGCGGCGGGGCGGCGGGCCTGGCAGCGGCGTTCAACGCCCCTATCGCCGGGGTGGTCTTCGCCCTTGAGGAGCTGCACCGCAATTTTTCGCCCGTCGTTCTGATCAGCGCGACGGCCGCGGCTTTCGCCGGGGTCTTCGTCTCGGCGACGGTGTTCGGCGTGGCTCCCGTGCTCCAAGTCGTCGGAAACATCGTCCTTCCCCTTAAGTACTATTGGAGCGTCATCGTCCTCGGCGTCGCAACGGGCTTGAGTGGCGTGCTGTTCAACCGCTGCATCCTGTGGGGCAAGGCGCTCTACGCGCGTTTCAACGCCCTTTGGCAGCCCGCCTGGCTCTGGTGCGGCATCGCGCCCTTCGCCCTTGTGGCCGCCGTGTGCTGTGCCTTTCCGGCCCTCTCCGGCAGCGGGGAGCCGATGATCTTCTTCGCCGCCAGTGGGAACAACCCGCCCCTGTGGCAGCTCGCGGCCTTCTACGCGGCGAAGCTCGCCCTGCTGACACTCTGCTTCGGCAGCGGCCTGCCGGGAGGCGTCTTCTTCCCGCTCCTCGTGCTGGGCTCCCTGGTGGGCAACGCCCTTGGGACCGCCCTGGCCAGCGCGGGGCTCATGGAGCCGCAGTACGTCGTGGCGCTGGCCCTCATGGCCATGACGGGACACTTCTCCGCCATCGTCCGCTCCCCCCTGACGGGCATCCTGCTGGTGAGCGAGATGACCGGCTCCTTCGCCTTCATGCTGCCCCTTGGCATCGTGGCGATGATCTCCTACGGCGTGGCCGAACGGCTCCATTCCACCCCCATCTACGAGAGCCTCCAGCGCCTCCTGCCCCTCTCAAAGCGCGGGGGCATGAAGTCTCTCGCCTCACGGGACCGGATGCTTATGGAGTTCGGGGTGGAGCCCCTGAGCCCCGCGGACGGCAAGCTTATCGAGACGCTCCTCTGGCCCCAGGACGCGCTCATCATCGCGATACGCCGCGGCTCCGGCGAGATCGTCCCCCACGGGAACGTGCGGATACGGAACGGGGACTACCTTGTGCTGCTCCTCTCGCGCGAGGACCTGGCGGAGCAGGAGGCGTACCTGGAGCGCCTGACGCGGGCAGAGGTCGGATAGCCGGGCCCGCCCTGTTCCCGCGCGCCGCGGAGATGCTACAATAGAGCACGTAGTATTCGCGGGAGGCCTGCCTGCCGCCGGGGCAGGGAGGCTTACGCTGATGTGGAGGGGATTTTCTTGCTGAAGTGCGGAATTGTCGGCCTGCCGCTGTCGGGCAAATCCACGGTGTTCAACGTCATCACGCGGGCGGGGGCGGAGGTGAAGCCCTACGCGGGGGGCAAGACTGAGCCGAACCGGGCGCTGGTCGGCGTGCCGGATAAGCGTTTTGATAAGCTCGTCGAGATATTCACCCCGAAAAGCGAGAAGCCCGCGGAGGTGGAGTTTGTAGACCTCGCGGGGCTGTCCCGCGACGCCAGCAAGGGGGCAGGGCTGGGCAACTCCTTCCTGTCCTTTGTCTCGGAGTCGGACGCGCTGCTGCACGTGGTGCGCGCCTTCAACAACCCCGCCGTGCCTCATCCAGAGGAGACCATCGACCCCCTGCGCGACTGGAAGATTGTTGAGACGGAGCTGATCTACCGGGATCTGGGTGTCATCGGCAACCGCCTGGCCCGCCTGGAGGAGAAGGCCGCGAAGAAGAAGACCAGCCCGGCCGAGAACGCCGAGGCGGAGCTCCTCCACGCGCTCCAGGACCACCTGATGGACGAACGCCCCCTGCGCGAGTACCCTCTGACGGACGAGCAGAAACGAGCCCTCGCGGGGTTCGCCTTCCTGACGCTGAAGCCGGAGCTGGTGGTCCTGAATTTGGACGAGACTCAGACGGGCGAGGTCGCGATTGCCGCGCCGTTTGAGGCGGCCATGCGGGAGAAGGGGCTTAAAGTTGTCCACGTCTTCGGTTCTATCGAGATGGAGCTGGCGCAGCTTGACCCGGCGGAGCAGGAGGAGTTTATGCGCGACCTCTCCATCACGGAGCCGGGCCGCGAGCGCCTGATCCACGAGGCGTACAGCCTGCTGGGCCTTATCTCGTTCTTCACCAGCGGGGCCGACGAGGTGCGGGCCTGGACGCTCCACAACGGTGAGACGGCCGTGGACGCGGCGGGGACCATCCACTCGGACCTGGCGCGCGGCTTCATCCGGGCCCAGGTGGTCGCCTACGACGACTTTATCGCGAACGGAGCCTCCCTGTCCGCCTGCCGCGACAAGGGCGTCCTGCGCTTGGAGGGCAAGGAATACGTCGTGCGCGACGGCGACATGATCGAAATACGGTTCAACGTGTAAGGCCGCCGTCAGAGTGGCCGGAGGCCGTCCTGGAGGAGAGTACAGAAATGACCCTTCACGTGGAGCTGGATGGCCGGACCTTCCGGCGTTTCGCCCTGTTTGACACGCTGAGGCGGCGGAGAATGTGGCGTAGGCCCGTGTTGTTCGCCGGTATCATGCTCGCCCTTTCCCTCATCTGTCTCATGGGAGGCTCTTTGCTCTTGTCCCTCGTGTTTCTCGCCATCGGGTTCGGGCTGCCGTTGGCCTACTTCGGGACGTTTCTGACGCAGGTGAACGCCCAGGCGCGCCGCCTGGACGCCTCTCGCGCCGTCTACGCCGTCACGCTGAGCGAGTCGGGGGTCCAGGGGCCCGGCGTGGAGGGAATCCTGCCCTGGACGGAGGTTCACGCCGTCTTCCGCGTGAATGGTTGCGCCTATCTGTACGTTACCCCCTCACGCGCGCTCATCCTCCCCGGCAGCGCCGCGGACCTTGAGGCGCTCTGGAGTTTCCTGACGCAGCACACACCGGGCCGCCGCATCCCTTGACCGGCCGTCCGGCGCGGGTAGACGGCTTGTGGTCATGGCAGCGGCCCGGCCGTCCCCACTTTTCATCGTCCTTGCCTACGCTATAATTATATGCAACACAAGGGACTTCGGAGCGAGGGAATTCGGTGCGAAACCGGAGCGGCCCCGCCACTGTAATCGCGACGAACCCACAGTAGGCCACTGTTCCACCGGGATTGGAGGTTTCAGGGGGCAAAGCAACCCCCTGAGCTTAAAATCAGGGGACGCGAGGGAGACCTTCCCCGCGTTAAAGGGGATGGGAAGGCGTGGGAGTAGGATGAGCGAAAGCCAGGAGACCTGCCGGAGTTTTAACACCATCGCCTTATTCGTGCTCGGGCGCGAGGGGACTTGTCCTCAAGGGACTTTGCAGCGACATCGAGAACAGGAGGAATCGTGGTATGAGCAATTCGAGACAAGCCCCCGCAGGGGGTTCCCTACCAAACGAAGCCCCAAAGGCCCCCCTGCCCGAACTGACGTTCGATGAGTTCGCGCCGGCGTCTTACGGGACGTGGGAGGCGGCGGCCGGCGCGGCGCTCGCCCCCAGGGGCGGTGAACCTGTCAAAGGCCCGGCGTTTGAGAAGCGGATGTTCACGCCCACCTACGAGGGCATCACCCTCAAGCCCATGTACACCGTGGAGGACACGAAGGAGCTAAAGGCGGCCCGCACGTATCCCGGCCTCTATGCCCTGAGGGGGGAGACCCCGGCCGGGAACCTGAAGGAACCCTGGAAGATGGTGCAGGACCCGCCCGCCCCCAAGCCCCTGGGGGGTTCAGGGGGGCAAAGCACCCCCCTGAGCTCTAATGTGGAGAACGACCCGCTGGGGACGCTGCTGGAGAAGGGGAGCCTGCCGGAGGGAAAAAACCTTGATACGCTCTGGGATGAAATGGCGAAATCCACGGAGCCCGTGTTCATCCGCGTGGGGACGGTGGTCCATAACGGCGGGGCCAACGCCGTCCAGGAGGTCGCGGCCGCCATGACCGCCGCCATCGAGACCTTCCGGGCATTGGAAAAACGCGGCGTCTCCATCGGGAACTTCGCCAAAAGACTGTGTTTCGAGTTCTCTCAGGGCGCGAACTTCTTTATGGAGATCGCGAAGCTCCGGGCCGCAAGGCAGGTCTGGGCCAAAATCGCGGAGAGCTTCGCCGGCGCAGCCGGTTTCCCAGCGAGTGGCGGCGAGGACGCCCGGCGGACGAAGATCTTCGCCAAAACCTCCTCCTTCACCAAGACCGTGTACGACCCCTACGTCAATATGCTGCGCAACTCCACCGAGGCGTTCTCCGCCGTGGTGGGCGGAGCGGACGGGCTGACCGTCGTGCGTTTTGACGAGGCGTCCAGGCCGGAGAGCGAGTTTTCCAACCGCCAGGCCCGCAACGCGCAGATTATGCTTCAAAAGGAGTTTAACCTGCTGGGACCCATTGACCCCGCCGGCGGCTCCTGGTACGTGGAGAGCCTGACGGACGAGCTGGCAAAGAAAATCTGGGCGGAGCTCCAGAAAATAGAGGGTCAGGGCAGCTTCCTGAAGAGCGTTCAGGAAGGGTTCATTCAGAAGGACGTGGAGGCCACGCTTCAGGAGCGGTTCAAGAAGTTGGCCCGCCGGAGCGACCGTGCCGTAGGGACGAACATGTACCCCAACATGGGCGAGCCCGCGCCGGATTGGAGCGGCGTCAGGGA
>JAFUYV010000122.1 GCA_017476945.1 Fretibacterium sp. | reverse complement strand
GCGCCTGGCCCGTCCCTTATGGCCCTGTGGGGGTTTTCCCTCCCCTCTCTGCCCTCGGGCTTCGTGGGCGGCCCTTTTATCTTTCTGTCGCCGCCCCTGGTTACGCGCCGCTTTTCGATGCGTGGCTGCGCATTTCCCGCAACCGAATTTATGATACCTTATTCCTATTAAAAATAAATAGGTCTTAAGGACTATTTTTCAAACTGCCGCCGTGCGCCCGCCGCGCGCCTGTGAAAACCCCGCGGAGATGGTAAAATGAGGCGAAGCGTGCCGCTTGGGGCTGGCTTTGGACCGGCGGCGATTAACGGCAGGGGAGGCGCGGCGATGACGCCGGAGGAGATCGAACAGGCCAGCATGGCCATCATTGCGAAGGAGATGGGGGAGTGGGACGGCGCGGAGGACGCCCTTCCGGTGGTGAAGCGCGTCGTCCACGCGACGGCGGACTTTGACTTCGTCCGGGCCCTCCGCTTCTCGGAGGGGGCCGTGGAGCGGGGGCGCGAGGCGCTGCGCCGCGGCGCGGCGGTGGTGACGGACACGGCCATGGCCGCGGCGGGCATCAGCAGGACGGCCACTGCCCGCTGGAACGTCCCCGTGGTCTGCCACATGGCGGAGCCGGAGGTGAGGGAGGAGGCGGAGATGCGCGGCACGACCCGCGCCGTCATCAGCGTGGAGCGCGCGGTCCTGGAGACGCCGGACGCGGTCTTCGCCATCGGCAACGCCCCGACGGCCCTCCTGCGTCTCTGCGAGCTCATCCGGCATGGGCTGGCAAGGCCCTCGCTCGTGATCGGCGTCCCCGTGGGGTTCGTCAACGTCGTGGAGGCGAAGGAGGCGCTGGCCGCCCTGGACGTGCCGCAGATCGTCGCGATGGGGCGCAAGGGCGGCTCCACCGTGGCGGCGGCCATCGTCAACGCCCTGCTCTACGGCATGGGGGAACGGGGTTGAGGGCCTCCCGCGCGTCCTGCCTGAGCGGGGGACTGAGCGGGTGACGCCGTCCTCCCGGCCCGGCGGGCGCGAGGGCGTGACAACCGGGACCTGCGCTGCCGCGGCGGCCAAGGCGGCGGCGCTGCTCCTCCGGGACGGCCAATGTCCCCCGCGGGTCATGGTGACGGGGCCCACGGGGAGGATGTTCTCCCTTCCCGTCTTTCCCGTTCCCGGCGGCGCGCGGGCTGCGCAAGTGCCGGCGGCCGGCGTGGTGAAGGACGCGGGGGACGACGCGGACGCGACGGACGGGATGACGGTCTGCGCGTCGGTGGAGCCGCTGGAGGGGGAGGGGCCCATCCTCTTCGCCGCGGGGGAGGGCGTGGGCACGGTGACGCTGCCGGGGATGAAGCTCCCCCCCGGCGAGCCGGCCATCAACCCCGGCCCGCGCAAGATGATCGAGGACGCGGTGCGCGGGGTGCTGGGGTCCCGGCCGGTGCGCGTCACGGTCTCCATCCCCGGCGGCGAGGCCGTGGCGCGGCGCACCTTCAACCCGCGCCTGGGGATCGCGGGGGGGCTCTCCGTCCTGGGGACGACGGGCGTCGTGCGCCCCATGGACGAGGCGTCGCTGCTGGCGTCGCTGGACATGGAGCTGAGCGTCCTGCGCGCGCTCGGCGTGCGGGACCTCGTCATGACCTTCGGCCACACGGGGGAGACGGCGCTGAGGCGGGCCCTTGGCGTCACGGGCCGGTGCGTGATCCAGGTGGGGAACTACCCGGGGCACGTCCTGGACGAGGCGGCCCGGCGCGCGGGGGAAGGGCCTGGGCTCCCCGCGTTCCGCCGAGGGCTCCTCTGCGGGCATCCGGGGAAGCTCCTGAAGGTGGCGGCGGGGTCGTTCAACACCCACAACCGCGTCGCGGACGGGCGAATCGAGGCCCTCTGCACGCACGCGGCGCTGGCCGGCGCGCGGCGGGAGCTCATCCAGCGCCTCTACGCCTGCCGCACGACGGAGAACGCGATAAAAATTGTGAGCGAGGAAAACCTGTCCGGCGTCTGGACCTCCCTGGCGGATGCCGCGGCCCGGCGCTGTACGAAGCGGTCCTTTGGGGAGTTCCCCGTGGAGGCGGCCTTCATCGACAACGAGGGGAACATCCTGGGCTGCACGCCGGGGGCGCTGGCCTTCCGCGGGCTGAGCGGCCCGGAGGGGGATGAGGTAAAATGATTGAGTTAAAATGATGTGGAAGAATGACGCAGAGGGAGGGGAATGTTGTGGCCGATGAGTACGTCCGCAAAGAGATCTTTGACGCCAGGATGGATCGCATGGAGGCGCTGCTGGAAAAGACGCTGATCGAAATGAAATCGGAGGTCAATCAGCTTCGCACTGAGATGAATCAGCTTCGCACTGAGATGAACCAGCTTCGCACTGAGGTTAAGGCAGACATAGGGCAGCTTCGCGCCGACGTCCGAGCGGAGATCAGCGACATCCGTGGGGACGTGCGCGCCCTTTCCGCGCATATCGAGTCCCTGGAGTTCTGGGGGGCCATCATTATCGGGGCCGTCACCATTGGCCTTTCGGTGGCACAGTACCTTCAGAGCCGGCGCGAGACTATTGCCGCCGAGGTCAAGGAACAGGTCCGCGATCTGCGCAAGACCGTGCTGGAGCTGGTGGAGGCCGGGAAAATCGCGGCTGCCCGTCCGCTGGGGGATTAAAAACTCACTCCAGCTCGAACGCCCCGGTGCAGAGCTGGTGATACAGCCCGCGCTGGGCGAGGAGTTCTTCATGCGTGCCGCGCTCCGCGATGCGGCCGTGGTCCAGCACTAAAATGAGGCTGGCGTTGCGGACCGTGGAGAGCCGGTGCGCGATGACGAAGACCGTCCTTCCGCGCATCAGGGCGTCCATGCCGCGCTGGACGATGGCCTCCGTGCGTGTGTCGATGGACGAGGTGGCCTCGTCCAGGATCATCACCGGCGGGTTGGCCACGGCCACGCGCGCGGTGGCGATGAGCTGCCGCTGCCCCTGGCTGAGGTTTGCCCCGTTGCCGGAGAGCGGCGTGTCATACCCCTGGGGCAGCCGGGCGATGAAATCCGCGGCCCCCGCCAGCTCCGCCGCCGCACGGCACTCGCCGTCCGACGCGTCCAGACGGCCGTAGCGGATGTTCTCCATGACCGTCCCCGTGAACAGCCGCGGCTCCTGGAGCACGATGCCCAGGCTGCGCCGCAGCGACGCCTTCTCGATCTCGCGGATGTCGATGCCGTCGTAGAGTATCCTCCCCTCCTGGATGTCGTAAAAGCGGTTGAGCAGGTTTGTGACCGTCGTCTTGCCCGCGCCCGTCGCCCCCACGAGGGCCACCTTCTGCCCCGGACGCGCCGTCAGCGTGATGCCGGACAGCACGGGGTGGGCGGGGTCGTAGCCGAAGCTCACGTCCTCGAAGCGCACCTCCCCGCGCAGGCGGGTCAGGGTGACGCCGCCCCGTTCATCCGGGCGCCGCCAGGCCCAGAGCCCGCTCCCCTCCGGGCCCCGCCTCACGCTGACCAGCGTGATGGTTCCCCCGTCCGGCTCCGGCTCCTGGTCGATGAGCGCGAAGATGCGCCCCGTCCCCGCCATGCCGGAGATGATGGAGTTCAACTGCATGGAGACCTGGTTGACGCTGCCCGCGAACTGCTTGGTCATGTTCAGGAACGGGACCACGACGCTGACGGTGAGGGGCAGGCCGGAGAGGCTGAGGTTGGGGACGCGCGCCAAAATGAGCAGGCCGCCGGCCAGGGCGGTCGCCACGTAGAGGATGTTTCCGATGTTGTTGAGGATGGGGCCCAGGGTGTTGGCGCGGCGGTTGGCCTTCTCCGACTCCGTGAAGAGCGCGGCGTTCAGCTTTTCAAACGCCTCGATGCTCTCCCCCTCGCGGCAAAAGACCTTGACGGCCTTCTGACCGTTCATCATCTCCTCGGCAAAGCCCTCCAGAGCGCCCGTGCCCCTCTGCTGAGCGCGGAAGTTCCGGGCCGAGCGGCCGCCCACGCGCCTTGTGACGGCCAGCATGGCGAAGACGCCCGCGCCCGTGACCAGCGTCAGCCACACGCAGTAATACAGCATGATGGCGAGGATCGCGATGACCGTCATGCCCGCGGTCAGAAGCTGCGGGATGCCCTGGGAGATCATCTGGCGCAGCGCGTCGGTGTCGTTGGTGTAGCGGCTCATGATGTCGCCGTGGCTCTCCGCGTCGAAGGTGCGCAGGGGGAGGTCCTGCATCCGGCCGAACATCCGCCGCCGCAGGCCCAGAAGCGTCCCCTGGGTGATGACCGCGCCCATCTGCCCGGACAAGAAGGCCCCCGCCAGCGAAAGGACGTAGAAGAACAGGAGCCATCCCAGGAGGCCGGCGAGCCGTCCGCCCACGTCCCCCCACTCCCCGGGGCCCGCCTCGATGAGGGCGGCGATCTTCTGAATGAAGATGGAAGGCGCCGCCCCCACCACCGCGCAGAACAGGGTGAGGAAGACCGACGCGGGCAGCATCACGGGAAAGTCCGCCCATATTATCCCCCACAGGCGGAGAAGGGGTCGTTCCCTGCTGGTGCGCATCGTGCTCCCTCCTTAATCTCTTCCAAAAATTTTTTGCCGCAAGGGGCCCTTTCCCCCCGACATTATAAACGATGCCGGCGCTTTTCCGCGTATTCCTGTATAATAAGGGCAACTTCACTGCGAGAGGGGGACTCTTTAATGACCTGATGTGCCGCGGGGCGAAGATGCGCGTGCCCGCGTGGCGGGTTTTCTGCCGTATGCACGGTCATTGAGGGGCTGCTCCTGTCCCTTTGGACGCCTCCGATATCCGGGAGACGGTGAGGCAGCCGGGAGCGCCGGGGTTTTGGGCCCGGCCGTCCGTTCTTGTCCGTGCGCGTGCGCCCTGCGGGGCGGACGTTTTTTGTTTATCATTTTTAATCAAGTTTAATCAAGAAGGAGTCTTTATCATGAAAACTCTCAGAAGAATGGCTTGTGTGCTTGCGCTTTTGGCGGCGGCCTCGACCGCTGTGGCTGCGCCGCTTGATGTCTTCAAGGATTTGGAGGGGACGCTGGACATCGCGGGCGGGACGGCCCACATCCCCGTCATGACCCAGGCGGCCCAGGACATCATGACCTTCAACCCGAAGATCCGCATCACGGTGGCCGGCGGCGGCAGCGGCGTCGGCGTCAAGCAGGTGGGCGAGGGCCTGGCCGGCATCGGCAACACGGGCCGCCCGCTGAAGCCCGCCGAGGTGGAGCAGTTTGGGCTCAAGACCTTCCCCTTCGCCATCGACGGCGTGGCCCTGGCCGTGCACCCCGCCAACCCCGTCAAGGCCCTCACGAAGGATCAGGTCGTGGCCATCTACTCCGGGGCGGCGACGGACTGGAAGGACCTGGGCGGTGAGCCCGGCGCCATCAACCTCTATGGCCGCGAGGACGGCAGCGGCACCCGCGAGACCTTCACGGACAAGCTGCTGGGCAAGGCGGAGCTGGCCCCTACGGTGAACGTCGTGAACTCCAACGGCGCCATGAAGACCGCCATCGCCCAGGACAAGCGGGCCATCGGCTACGTCGGCATCGGGCACCTGGACAGCTCCATCGCGGGCGTGGCGATCGACGGCCACGTGCCCTCTCAGGAGAACGCCGCGTCGGGCGAGTACCCCGTCGTGCGCGACCTGTTCATGAATACTAAGGGCGAGCCCACGGGCCTGACCGCCGCGTTCATCGACTACATCTACAGTGAACCGGGCGCGAAGATCATCGAGAAGAGCGGGTATATCCCCATCCCCAAGGGTGGGAAGTGAGACAGGATCACGGCCGGCCGGTCCTGCTCCGGGCGCTGGCCCTCTCCGTGTCGGCACTGCTGGGGACGGTGATCGCCTTCATCCTCCTCTCCGGGGCCGAGGCCCTGGCGCGGGGGCGGGGGCTCTCGCTGTTCGGGGCGGTGTGGAACCCATCGGCGGGGAAGTTCGGCATCCTCACCATGATTCAGGCCTCCCTTCTGCTGGCGCTCTCCTCGCTGGCCCTGGGCTGGTGCCTCTCGCTGGGATGCTGCTGCGCGCTGAACGGCTTGGCCCCGCGATGGGCCGCCCGGTGGCTGATGGGGCTTTTGACGCTGATGACGGCGGTGCCCACGGTCGTTTACGGCTTCGCCGCCGTCTTCCTGCTGGTCCCGCTCATCCGTGATGGGCTGGGGGGGACGGGGTTCTGCTGGCTCACGGCGGGGCTCCTGGTGGCCCTCCAGGGGGTCCCCACCATGACCTTCATCATGGATGGAGCGGTGCGGTCCCTCGCCGCGGAGACCCGGCTGACGGCCACGGCGCTGGGCATGTCGCCGCTTCAGCACCTCAGCCGCGTCGTGCTGCCCCTTGCCGGGAAGGGGGCTGCGCCCCTCGCCGGGAAGGGGGCCGTGCCCCTCGCCGGGAAAGGGGCTGCGCCCCTCGCGTCGCGGCCCCTGCTCTCGGCGGCTGTTTTGGGGCTGGGCAGGGCTGTGGGGGACGCCCTTCTCCCAACGATGCTGGCGGGCAACGCGATACGCTTCGCCCACTCCCCGCTGGACTCCATGCGGACGCTCACGGCCCATATCTCGCTGGTGCTGTCGTCCGACATCGGGGGCGGGGAGCATCTTTCGCTGCTCCTGGCGGGGGCGTTGCTCCTGGCTTTCTGCGCCGCCTTCAGCCTTCTCAATTTGAAGCTCGGGAGGATGTGCCGGCCGGCTGTGTCGGAGCAAAACGCGGGGCGTTCTGCGGAGGCTGACCCGCCTGAAATCCCCGGCGCCCGACGGCTGGCGCAGGGGGCAAAATCATGAGGCTCAGAGAATTTGCCCTGGGTGTGCTGGGGTGGAGCTCGCTCCTAGTCGTCTCCCTGGGCGTGGGGGCGCTGATGGCCTTTCTGTGCGTCCGGGGTCTGCCGGCGCTGGACGCGCGGCTCTTCTTCGGCGCCACCCCCGCGTGGGACGCCATCCTGGCCCTGCGGCCCGTGTGGGACGGCATCTGGCCCGCCGTGGCCGGGACGCTGTCGCTGCTGGCCGTGACGATGGCGCTGGCCCTCGTGCCGGGCGTCTCCTGCGGGGTCTACCTGGCCTGCTTCGCCTCGCCCCGCGAGAGGGAGTGGATCGGGGCGTGCGCCGGCGTGCTGGCGGGCATCCCCTCCATCGTGATGGGGCTGTTTGGCCTGGAGCTCATCATCCTGCTGCGGCGGACGTTCCTGCCCCAGGGGACGACGTGCCTGCTCCTGGCGGCGGTGTGCCTGGCCATCCTGGTCCTGCCGGTGCTGGTGACGGCCACGCGCACCGCGATCGAGGCGCTGCCCCGGCAGCTCACCCTCACGGCGGACGCGCTGGGCCTGTCGCGGCCGCAGATCGCGCGGCATCTGCTGATCCCCGCCGCCGGGCCCGGCATCCTGGGAGGGGTCATCCTCTCCATGGGGCGCGCGATGGAGGACACGGCGGTCATCATGCTGACGGGGGCCGTGGCGAACGCGGGGCTGCCCGCCGGGCTCACGTCGAAGTTCGAGGCGCTGCCCTTCAAGATTTACTACACGGCGGCGCAGTACACGAGCGCCGAGGAGCTGGCGCGGGGGTTCGGGACGGCGCTGCTTCTGCTGCTGCTGTCCTGGACGCTCATCCTGTGCGCAAAGGTTTTGCAGCGGCGCCTGTCCCGGCGGTGGGCCGAATGAAACGGAAAGGAGCCGGCTGAACATGACAGAATGTGCGGTGATAAAGGGTTTGCGGGTCGCCTTTGGGGAGCGTGAGATCCTCCACGGCATTGACGCCGCCTTCCCGGCCAACCGGGTCAGCGTCATTCTGGGGCGGTCCGGCTCCGGAAAATCGACGCTTCTGCGCTCCCTCAACCGCCTCAACGAGTGCTTTGACGGCTGCCGCAGCGAGGGAGAGGTCCGCGTCCTGCTGGACGGCCGCCTCGTCCCCGTGGAGGGCGGCGGAGCTCCGGCCTTAACGGAACTGCGGCGGAGGGTGGGGATGGTGTTCCAGTCGCCGAACCCCCTGCCGCTCAGCATCCGCCGGAACATCACGCTTCCCCTGGAGCTGGCGGCGGGGCGGCTGTCCCGCGAGGAACTGGATGAGACCGTGAGGGAGACGCTGACGCGGACGGGGCTGTGGGAGGAGGTCCAGGACCGCCTTGACGCCCCGGCGCAGGGCCTTTCCGGCGGGCAGCAGCAGCGGCTCTGCCTGGCGCGGGCCCTGGCCCTGAGGCCCAGCCTGCTGCTGCTGGACGAGCCCACGGCCTCCCTGGACCGCGCGGCGGCCCAGAGGGTGGAGGACATGATTAAAACATTTAATCACTCACGCCAAGGGGCTGATTTAACGCTGGAAAAGCGCCCCTCCTCACCCCCTGTCTCCATCATCATGGTCTCCCACAGCCTGCAGCAGGCGGCAAAGCTGGCGGACTATGCGGTCGTGATGGCGGATGGCCAGGTCCTTCAGACCTTTGCGAATGAGGAGCTGAGGGCCGCCCTTGAGGACGGGTCGCTGGTCAAGATGGCGTTCTGAATTTAGTCGCTCGCGGCGACGCGCCTGATTTAATCGCTTATACCCACGGGGCTGAGAAATTCAGGTTGAGCGGGGAGGAGAGACGATGATATTAGACACGCATTTGCACACAAAGGAGCACTCTCCCGACAGTTTTCTGCCCGTGCGGGACGCTGTTGAGCGGGCGCGGGAACTGGGACTGGGCGGCCTGTGTGTCACGGACCATGACTCGTGGGACATTCTGCCGGAGGCCGAGGCCCTGCGCCGGGAATGTCACTTCCCCCTCTTCGTGGGGATCGAGATCCTGACGGCGGAGGGGGATTTCGTCGTCTTCGGCGTCGGTCCCTTTGATTACGAGCCGCGGCGCCTGCGGGCGGCGGACCTGATGGAGCGGGTGCGCGAAAGCGGCGGCGCGGCGGTGGCGGCTCACCCCTACCGCGACAACGGGCGCGGGGCGGGGAAGCTGATTAAAACCCTGCCGGGGCTGACGGGCGTAGAGTGTTTCAACGGCAGCACGAAGCACGAGGCCAATCTCCAGGCCCTGAGGGACGCGCGAGCCCGTGGCCTGGCGTGCCTGGGGGCCAGCGACGCCCATCTTGTTGAGCGCGTTGGGAGGTTTGCCACGCGCTTTGACGGGGAGCCCCGCAACGAGCGGGACTTGATTCAGCTCATCCGCGCCGGGGCCTGCGAGCCCGTGGCGCTGGGGGATGCAGGGGGGCAGGGCGTCCCCCTGAGTTCCAATATGGGCGAAACGGCTTATGTCCTCGCTGAAACGTGGACGTTGTCACAGATATCAGGAGAAGCGCAACATAATCCTTATTAGGAGGTTGTTTTGATGTTCAGGAAGTTGGTTGCGGCGGTTCTGTTTTGCGCCTGCCTTGCGGGAGGCATAGCCTCTTTCCCAGCGAGCGGCGCGATGGCGGCGGAGACGGGGAAGAGCGTCAGTATCTTCATCGCCTACACGGGCATCAAACCCATCCTTGAGGCCTTCACCCGCGACACAGGCGTCAAGGTGGACTACCTGGAGATGTCCTCCGGTGAGGTTTTGACGCGCATCCGCGCGGCGGGGAAAGCGCAGGCGGACGCGTGGTTCGGCGGCGGGCTGGACAGCTACGTGGCCGCGGCGAACGAGGGCTTCCTTGAGCCCTACGTCTCGCCGGAGCGCGCGCCCTACGACGCGATGTTCTATAACGCCGAGGGCCTGTGGAGCGGCATCTCCCTGGGCTCCGTGGTGCTGCTGGGCAACACGGAGGTTCTGGCGAAGAAGGGCCTTGCCATGCCCCAGAGCTGGGAGGACCTGACGAAGCCGGAATATAAGGACGAGGTCCTGATGGCCACGCCGTCGGTCAGCGGCACGTTCTACGCCATGGTGTCCGGCATCGTGCAGACGCTGGGCGCGGAGAGGGGCTGGAAGCTGTTAGAGGCCATCGACGCCAACGTCCCCTACTACTCCAAGCGCGGCGCGGAGCCGGCCAACAAGGTCAGCATGGGCGAGGCCGCGGTGGCCGTCGCGCCCTTCGACACGGCGCAGAGGCTCCAGCAGGAGGGGTATAAGGTCGAGATGGCCTTCCCCAAGGACGGCGTGCCCTGGTACATCGCGCCCGTGGCGGTCTTCAAGGGGGCGCAGCATCCCGAAGGCGCCCGCGCGCTGGTGGATTGGGTGCTGTCCGGGAAGGGACAGGCGGCCCTTGGCGAGTACAACACTCAGGCCCCCATCCGCCCCGGCTTGAAGCTGGCCCCGGCCGTGCAGGCCATGCGGGACTCCAACCTCATGCGGATGGACGTCGTGAAGGCCGGCCAAGACCGCGAGGAAACCCTCAAGGTCTGGCAGGAGAAGTTCGGCAGCAAGTAACATGAGCCCGTCATTAGCCCGCCGGGGAACGCCCCGGCGGGCTTCTTATCTGGCTCAGGAGGGCCTCCGCGAGGTTGCAGACCTCGCTCCGACACAGCCGGCCGGCACAACGCCGCGCCCCTTGCAGGGCCGTATGAGCTGGCCGTCTGGCCGAAAAGTCCCCCTGAACCTCTCGATGATGAGGGCGGAGCATGCCCTTTGGCTTTTGGTGGCTGTGCTGCTGGGCCTTTTTATCATCTGGCCCGTGGGCTCTGTGTTCTTCGAGAGCTTTTTCAGGGACGGGAACTTCTCGCTCCGGGCTTATGAAGGGCTGTTCACGAAGAACATCCGGCTGGTGTGTGACAGCTTCGCGCTGGCCCTGACAGTGACGCTGGTCACGATCCCCCTGAGCGTCCTCATCGCCCTCCGCCTGACCTACGGGTCCAGGCGGGGTCGACCGCTCATCGTGGGGGCCCTGGCCCTCTCCACCATCTCGCCGCCGTTCCTCTGCTCGATGGCCTACCTCATGCTCTTTGGCCGCCGGGGGCTCATCACGTGGCGGCTTTTGGGCCTGGAGTGGAACCCCTACGGCTTTCACGGGGTGCTGATGATGGAGACGGCGGGGCTTGTGGGGCTCGCGTCGTTGTTGGCCGCGGCCTCGCTGGACCACGTGGACGGCACGCTGGAGAACGTCTCGCTGGACCTGGGGGGCTCTCCCCTCCAAACACTGACAAAAATCTCCCTGCCCCTGGCCCTGCCCGGCATCGAAGCAGCGGCGCTGGTGTCTTGTGTGCGGTCCCTGTCGGACTTCGGGACGCCGCTGTTCGTGGGGGGACGTTTTCAGGTGCTGGCCTCGCGGGCCTACAACACCCTCATCGGCGTGGGGGACTTCCCGCTGGCCTGCGCCATGAACGTCCTGCTGGTGCTGCCCGCGCTGCTGGTCCTGTGCCTACGCGCCCACGGTGAACGGAGCCTGGCTCAAGGGCTCTCTCAGCCGCGCTCGCTGAAGCTGCCCGGCTGGTTTTTGTCCCTGCCCGGTGCCGTGGCCTGGAGCTTCGTGGCGCTTCAGGTCCTTGTGTACGGGCTCATCTTCCTTGGGAGCGTCACGCGCACCTGGGGGGTGGATTTTTCCCTGACCACGCGGCACCTCGCCGGGATTTTGAACTTCCGCGTGGACAGCCTCGTCCGGAGCCTGTTCTGCTCGCTGGCGGCGGCGCTGGGAGGCTGCCTGCTCTCCACGGTTATTGTGCTCCTGATGCCGGGGGTTCCCCGCTGGGCCCGGTGCGCGGTCCACACCGTTGCGGATGTGCCGTACCTGATGCCGGGAACGTTCCTTGGCGTGGGGTATCTTCTCGCTTTTTCGCGCCTGCCCGCTGTGTCCTCTGTGAGGATTGAACTCAGTGCCGGATTTTTAATCGCCATGAGCTGCCTGTTCCGTCAGCTCTCCCCGTCGCTCCGGGCGGCGGAGGCGGGCCTGGCCCAGATGGACCCGTCGCTCCGGGATGCGGTCCGCGACCTCGGGGGTGGGGCGCTGAACGTGCTGAAGGATTTGCTGTTACCGCTTCTCTCGTCCTTCCTGCGGCTGGGGTTCCTCAACGCCTTCAGCGCGGCCATGACGAGTACGGGGCCCCTCATCTTCCTCGTCAGCCCCTACGCGCGCGTGGCCTCCATCGAACTCTTCGAGTCCATCAACGAAGGGGACTTCGGCGCGGCCTCGGCCATGGGGTCGCTGCTCATCGTCATCGTCGCCGCCGTCAACGACCTGGCCAGACGGCTGGGCCCCCGCTCCCTCGCAATCCGGCAAACGGCGTATTGCCGAAGGTCAAAATGAAATCTATAATTTGGTCATTATTGGTCAAGGATAGGGCTTCAATCCGAGTTTCAATGTGGGGGAGTGAGTCGTCATGGATTTCAATAAATTGACGCGAAAGAGCCAGGAGGCCATTGCCGAGGCGCAGAACATCGCTGCCGGCTTCAACCACCAGCAGGTGGACGTGGAACACGTGCTGCTGGCGCTTTTGAGGGACAACGGGGGGCTGATCCCCCGCCTGCTTCAGCGTATGGACGTGGACCCGCAGACGTTGGAGAAGCAGGCGGAGGGGGAGATCGCCAAAATGCCCCGCGTGACGGGCAGCGGCGCGGAGCCGGGGAAGGTCTATGTCACCCAGCGGCTCAACCGTCTGCTGGCCAGCGCGGAGGAGCGGGCCAAACGGCTGAAGGATGAGTATGTCTCCGTCGAGCACCTGTTTTTGGCGATGCTGGAGGAAAACAACACGAACCTGGCCCGCATCTTCAGCCGCCTGGGCATCACGGAGGACAGGTTTTTAAAGACGCTGACGGAAGTGCGGGGCTCCCAGCGGGTGCAGAGCGCGGACCCGGAGGGCACCTATGAGGCCCTGGCGAAGTACGGGCGCGACCTCGTGGCCGCGGCGCGGGAGGGCAGGCTGGACCCCGTTATCGGGCGCGATGAAGAGGTGCGGCGCGTGGTCCGCATCCTGAGCCGCAAGACGAAGAACAACCCAGTCCTCATCGGCGACCCCGGCGTGGGCAAGACGGCCATCGTGGAGGGGCTGGCCCAGCGCATCGTGCGGGGCGACGTGCCGGAGGGCCTGAAGGACCGGACGGTCTTTGCGCTGGACATGGGCTCGCTGGTGGCGGGGGCGAAGTTCCGCGGCGAGTTTGAGGAGCGGCTGAAGGCCGTGCTGAACGAGGTGAAGCAGAGCGACGGGCGCATCATCCTGTTCATCGACGAGCTGCACACCATCGTCGGGGCGGGGGCGGCGGAGGGCGCCGTGGACGCGGGCAACATGCTGAAGCCCCTGCTGGCGCGCGGCGAGCTGCACTGCATCGGCGCGACAACCGTGGACGAGTACCGCAAATATATTGAGAAGGACGCGGCCCTGGCGCGGCGGTTCCAGCCCGTGGACGTGGAGCAGCCCAGCGTGGAGGACACGGTCTCCATCCTGCGCGGCATCCGCGAGAAGCTGCAGGTCCACCATGGCGTCCGCATCCGGGACAACGCGCTGGTGGCGGCGGCGGTGCTGTCCAACCGCTACATCACCAACCGCTTCCTGCCGGACAAGGCCATCGACCTGGTGGACGAGGCCTGCGCCATGATCCGGACGGAGATCGACTCGCTGCCCTCGGAGCTGGACGCGGCGTCGCGGCGCGTGATGCAGCTTGAGATTGAGGAGACGGCGCTGAAGCGCGAGCAGGACGAAGCCTCCCAGGAGCGGCTGAAGGCCCTGCAGAGGGAGCTCGCGGAGGCCCGGAGCGAGGCGGACGCCCTCCGCGCCCAGTACGAGACGGAGAAGAGGTCCATCACGGGCATCCGGGAGATCCGGAGCCAGATCGACGCGGTGAAGGCGGAGATCGAGAAGGCCGAGCGCGAGTACGACCTGAACCGGGTGGCCGAGCTGCGCTACGGCAGGCTGCAGAAGCTGGAGGAGGAGCTGAAGCAGAAGGAAGCGGCCAAGGAGGCGGCCCCGGCGGCGGAGAGCTCCCCGCGCGGCGCGGGGGCGCTGCTGCGCGAGGAGGTCACGGAGGACGAGATCGCGGACATCGTGAGCCGCTGGACGGGCATCCCCGTGACGCGCCTGCTGGAGGGCGAGCGCGAGAAGCTGCTGAAGCTGGACGAGGTCCTGCACAGGCGCGTCGTGGGGCAGGAGGAGGCCGTGCGGCTCGTGGCGGACGCGGTGCTGCGGGCGCGGAGCGGCATTCGCGACCCGCGCCGGCCCATCGGCTCCTTCATCTTCCTGGGCCCCACGGGCGTGGGCAAGACGGAGCTGGCCAAGACCCTGGCTGAGGCCCTCTTTGACAGCGAGGAGAACATGGTCCGCATCGACATGTCGGAGTACAT
>JAFUYV010000121.1 GCA_017476945.1 Fretibacterium sp. | reverse complement strand
CTCATTGACATGAACGCCCGACTTTCCGCCGGTTTCACAGACGGGATAGAGCGGGAGGGGGTCGTGCTTTATGAAAAAATTTGGCGATCTCACGTCGAACTTGGAGGTCCTCGTCCACGCCAGAGAACAGGACATGGAAAACCCGTTCGTCATGAGCGGGATCCTCAATCAGTTTCCGACACAGTTTGAGCTGGGCTGGAAGGTCCTGAAGGCACCCTCGGAGTATGAGGGAATGGGGAAGGGGCTGGGCTCGCCCCGCGGGGTCATCAAGGCGGCGTATCAGTATCTTGATTTCATGGACGGGGACGTTTGGCTGTCCATGCTGAAGGGCCGCAATGACACGGTGCGCCTCTACGACGATACAGCCGCCCGGGCCCTGACCGCCAGGGTCATCGCCCGATACGTCCCTGAGTTCCAGCGGATGCGGGCGGCCATCGAGGAGCGCTACGGTGCCGAGCTTGAAAATCTATAAGTCTATAAGGATCGAGGTCAGGATATGAACAAGGATGCTTTGAGGAAGATCGTTGAGCTGCGGCATGAGCTGCACGCGCATCCGGAGCTCTCCCTGCGTGAGGGCGGAACCAAGCGGCGGCTGATGGATTTTATCGAGGACAATACGACGCTGGCGGTGGTGGACTGCGGCAAGTGGTTCTACGCGGCGCACTACGTCGAGGGGACGGAGGCCGTAGCCTTCCGCGCGGACATGGACGCGCTGCCTATCCCGGAGTCGCTTCCGACGCTCCCTTGGGCCTCAGCGTGTCCCGGGGTCTCTCATAAATGCGGGCACGACGGGCACAGCGCGGCGCTCTGCGGCCTGGGGCTTGAGCTGGAGCGCGTGTCCCACCCGCGCTCAGTCTATCTCTTCTTCCAGCACGCGGAGGAAACAGGCCAGGGGGGCCAGGAGTGCGCCGCCCTGCTGCGCGAACGGCATATTGCCGAGGTCTATGCCTTCCACAACCGGAGCGGCTACCCTGAGGGCAGCGTCGTCGTGCGCCCCGGTCTCTGCCAGTGTGCGTCAAGGGGCTTGACCGTCCGCATGGAGGGGCGGCGCGCTCACGCCAGCGAGCCGGAGATGGGGCTCAACCCCTCCTTTGCCCTGGCGGCGCTGGTTTCCCATATTGAACACCTGCTGGAGGAGCCCCATGAAGGCCTGCTCCTCTGCACGGTGGTGAACATCGCGGCCGGGCAAAAGGACTTCGGCATCTCTGCCGGAGAGGGTGAGGTCTCGATGACGCTCCGGGCGGACCGTGAGGCGGAGATGGGCGCGCTTGAGGCCGCCATCCGTGACAGAGCGGCCCAGCTCGCGCGGGACGCTGGGCTCGAGGTGTCCTTCCAGGTCGCCGACCCCTTCCCGGAGACGGTCAGCGATGCCGCCTGCTCCGGGCGCGTGGCCGCGGCGGCAGAACGGCTGGGAAGGCCGCTCCTGCGCATGGAGGCCCCCTGGCGCGCGTCGGAGGATTTCGGCTGGTACACTCGGGAGGTCCCCGGGGCCATCTTCTACATCGGCAACGGGGAAAACTACCCCGCGTTGCACACGCCAGGATACGACTTTAACGATGTCATCCTTGAGGCGGCTGTGGATATGTTTCTTGAGATTTACCGTGAAAGCGTGTCCGACGTCCGTTAATCCACCGTGTTATCCACAGAACTAAGGGGTCTATCCGGCGAAGGAGAGGGGTTTTTCCGATTTTTAGACACAAAATGTGGATAACTTTTGTGGATAATGTGATTAACTCCCCTACTTCCACAAAAGAGCCCTTGATGGGCACGCACAGCCGATATTGAGCATTAAGACCTATAATATGATAGGCCTTAATGCTTTTATTCGTGAAAAATTTACGAAAGTCCGCCAAAATCCTCCTTAAACGCCCAAAAAGTCCTTGCATATTTTATAAAGGCTGATAAAATGCAAGAAAATCTTTAGTTCGGAGGTGTAAGTTATGACCAAGGCAGAACTTATTGATTCCATCGCCGAGAAGCTGCTTCTCAAGAAGAAGGATGTGGTCCCCGTCGTTGAGGAGGTCTTCACGTCCATTGAGACCGCCCTTTCCAAAGGAGAGAAGTGCACATTCGTCGGCTTTGGAGTCTTTGAGGTCAAGGAGCGCGCGGCGCGCGAGGGGCGTAATCCTCAGGATCCCACCAAGGTCGTGAAGATCCCCGCAAAGAGGGTCCCCGTCTTCCGCCCGGGCAAGGATCTCAAGGAGAAGGTTCTTGCAATCAAGGGCAGCAAGAAGAAGGCTGCGAAGTAGCCCAGGCAGACACAGCACGAGAAAGGCGGCCCCACCTGCGGAGCCGCTTTTTTCATACTGCACCTTTAAAATCCAAGAAGAAGAAATACAGAAAGAAGGAATGACATGCTTCCTTTTAGGCCGTTAACCTGGGAGGACAAAGAGCCCTACACCGCCTGCTACCAACGCTGCCCTGTCCGTCACGCGGAGTACTCCTTCTTCGGGCTTTGGGGCTGGAAGGAGACCGTGCCGCTGGAGCTGGCCTTCGAGGACGGCCTCTGCTGGGTGCGCTCTCGAGGCCCTCAGCCCGGCATCTGTGGGCCCCTTGGGGATTGGGACGCGGTGGATTGGAGCTCCGTCCTGCCGGGGCACTTCGCCCCGGGCGACGTCATCTACGACGTTCCAAAGGAGGCCGTGGACCGCTTTCCGGAGGGACTCAGGGCGCGGCTGAGCCTGGAGGAGGAACGTGAACAGTGGGAGTACGTCTACTCCGTCCAAGAGCTCATCGCCCTGAAGGGCAGCAAGTACGCGCACAAGAGGAACCGCGTGCGGGCCTTTGTTTCAGGCTACGAGTGGGACTACCTCCCCATGCTTCCGGAGGACTTCCCCGCCGTCATAGAGTTCCAGGAGCGCTGGCGGGCCCACCGGGACAGCACCCTGACCGCGAACGAGGTGTCCTCGCTCTACGACGAGGACCTCGCTATACGTACGGCCCTGGAGCGATGGGACGATTTCCCCTTCCTGGGCGGGCTCCTCAAGGTGGAGGACGAGATTATCGCCTACACCATCGCGGAAGAGCTGGACAGCCAGACCCTCGACATCCGATTCGAGAAGGCGTTTGGGGAGTACGCCGGGAGTTACCAGGCGATCAACCAACTCTTTTTGAAGAACCAGGGGGCCGCCTACACGTGGGTCAACCGCGAGGAGGACATGGGGGAGCTGGGGCTCCGCAACGCCAAGCTGTCCTACAACCCCGTGAGGATGCTGGAGAAATATCGCGTCACGGTGCTCGCCTGACGGAGCCCTAATCCTGGAGGGTGTCCATATCGTGGTACGAGCCCACGTCGATCTTGCGGTCCCTGGCGAGGCCCTCTACAGTCTCCCGCGCCTCGCAGGGGAACTCACAGGCCAGCCCGCAGCTTGACGAGAGCTTGCGCGGCACGGGGGCGATGCGGGCGGCGATGCCCGCGCCCCGGCAGGCCCTCTCGAACATCAGTGCCATGCTGGTCGTCTTGAACGTCGCAAGGCAGCCCATAGGCGAACACCTCCTCTCGACCCGGCGGGACGGCTCGCGCGGCCCCGCTGGAAGGTACGCCCATTATACTCCGGGAGGGCGAGCTGCCGCGATATCATGGCCTGTGGCGTAACGCCGCAGTTCAGTCAAAAACTAAATAATCTTCTGAGGAGGGTTTTCATGGATTACGCAAGGGAATCGCTACGCCTGCACGAGCAGTGGAAGGGAAAGATTGAGGTGGTCGCCACCGTCTCCGTGGCGACAAAGGACGACCTCTCCCTGGCCTACACGCCGGGGGTGGCCCAGCCGTGCCTTGAAATCCAAAAGGACGTTAACAGAAGCTATGAGCTGACCCGCCGTCACAACCTATGTCTTGTGGTGACGGACGGCAGCGCCGTCCTGGGCCTGGGTGACATCGGCCCGGAGGCCGGGATGCCCGTGATGGAAGGCAAGTGCGTCCTGTTCAAGGCGTTCGGCGGAGTGGACGCCTTTCCCCTGTGCGTCAGGACGAAGGACGTGGACGAGTTCGTCCTGACCGTGCATAACATCTCCGGCTCCTTTGGCGGCGTCAATCTGGAGGACATCGCCGCTCCCCGCTGCTTCGAGATCGAACGGAAGCTGAAGGAGAGGTGCGATATCCCCATCTTCCACGACGACCAGCACGGCACCGCCGTCATCACGTTGGCTGGGCTGCTCAACGCGCTGAAGGTTGTGGGCAAAGACATGGGCTCCATCAAGATCGCCGTCAGCGGGGCCGGGGCCGCCGCCATCGCCATCACCAAGCTTCTGCTCTCCGCCGGGGTGAAGGACATCACCCTCTGCGATCGCACGGGGGTCATCTACAAGGGCCGCGAGAAGGGCATGAACTGGATCAAAAACGAGATGGCCGAGGTGACAAATCCCGCGGGTGTGAGGGGGACTCTGGCCGACGCGATGAAGGGCGCGGACGTGTTTATTGGCGTTTCAGCCCCCAATTCCGTCACCCAGGACATGGTGCGCTCCATGAACAAGGACCCCATCATCTTCGCCTGTGCCAACCCCACGCCGGAGATCTTCCCGGACGACGCGAAGGCCGCCGGGGCAAAGGTCATCTCCACGGGCCGCAGTGACTTCCCCAACCAGATCAACAACGTGCTTGCCTTCCCGGGCATCTTCCGCGGGGCCTTTGACGTGCGGGCCAGCGACATCAACGAGGAAATGAAGGTCGCCGCCTCCCACGCCCTGGCCGGGCTGGTGAGCGATAAGGACCTCAGCCCAGATTACATCATCCCCGCCGCCTTCGACCCGCGGGTGGGCCCCGCCGTGTCCAAGGCTGTGGCTGAGGCCGCGAGGAGGTCCGGCGTCGCAAGGCTCTAAGCGGCGGAGACGTTGAAAGCGTCCGCTTCGCAATCCTGATATAATGAGTAATAAAACAGGGCGGCGAGGCGATCCGGCCCTGCCAGTGAAAGGGTCTGCGCACGTCGGGCCCTTAGGTACCTAAAAGGGGGGAAGAGGCATCAATGCTCTATCTGGTGATTGGACTCTTTGTGGCCGTCGCGGTCGGGGCCCTGTTCAAACAGAAGCAGAAACCCTCCGGCGCTCAGGCGGGGGACGCTGCGGCTCAGGGGACGGAGGCGCCCGGCGGAAAGGAATCGGAGGCCGCGGCCGGGAAGGGGGCAGAGGTCCCCTCGGGGGGCAGCCTGCCAACGCTCCACGAGGACATCGCCCCGCTCGACCCGGTCCTCGCCGCCAAGCCGATCAGCTCCCCCAACGCCGTAGCCAGCGCCACCTATTCCACAGCCGCCCCAGCGGGCGAGGAGTCCCCTTATGCCTACTCCGCGTCCGAGCCCAAGACGAAGGGCAAGGCTTCCGCGACGCTGCTGCGCTGGTGCGGAAGATCCAACTCCATTCAGGTGAGCGATTTCGTCGTCCTCAGTCCCGTCACCTACTGGTCCAACGGCCCAAGTTCCACGGAGGAGCCCTGCTGCATCGACATCACCCTGCCGGTGGAATTTCCGGAGGAGGGGGCAGCCCTTCCGGCGGACGGAGCCCCTTCTTATAGGGAGATGACCCCGCTCCAGCGTGGGATATACCTGACGTGGCTCGCGGGGGGCCGTATTCAGCCCCCGTTTCACCTCTGCTACCCCTCCATCTGGCTCTACGGCCTGGAGCGCCGCGCCATGGCCGACCGTCTGGACCTGGGGCTCTGCATCTCCGAGGCCTTCTGTATGCTGCCGCTGATGCGCTGGGAGAACGTGCTCGACACCTTCATCCGCTTCATCACCTGGATGGCCGTCAAGATATGGCTCCCGGAGGATGAGCTGTTAGCCCTCTGCAAGAAGCTCCTCACCGTTCCGGAGGAGCTTTTGGGGATGCTGCTGGGCTCTTACGCCAACTCCATGCTGCCCCTGCCCTCCGCCGTGGCCTTTACCCTGATGCGCACCTCCGCCAAACTGAAGGAGGCCGCCTTCGGGTCAGAGGCGCCGCAGATCGCCCACTCCAATGACCTCCTCCAGCAGTTCACACCCCTCTACAAGACCGCGTGCAGCGGGGGCCTTATCCTCGAGAAGCCCAAGACCTCCGTGACGCTCTCCTACACCCCGACCAATCCCACCCTCGCCTCCCAGAAGGAGGCCGCCGGGGGGACTGTGGAGCTCCCCAACTTTTTTGAGGACCTGAAGCCCTTCCAGCGTCTCGTCAACGTCTGGAAGGATTTTGTCGCCACGCTGACCCCCCCCAGGCCGGAGACGGCCGCGGAGGCCCTGGAGGAGCGGCCCGACTTCGAGGGCTTCATCACCTCGCTCAGGCCCGAGGGCAGCGACGACCCGCTTCTCTCAACGCTGGGGGCACTGGGGGATCTGATGAAGCTCGACCGGGCGGAGGAGAAGGTGCATGGCCGATTCCGAAAGGATATGGTGGACATGGCGCAGGTGGAGGGCTATCAGATACTGCCTAACCTTGGCATCTCCGGCCGGGACTACCGGTGGGAGGACAGGGTCCTGTTCCTCCCCCTGGAGCTGGGGACCGCGCTTTCCCAGGACTACTACACGGCGGCCTTCCTGCTGGAGTTTCTCTGCTCCCTGACCGGAGCTCGCGAACAGAGGGTCTTCGAGCCGCTGAGGCAGCGTTTGAACGATTACTTTACCCTCTCCACGGAGGATAACTTCCGGCTGGAGGCCCAGAGGTGGCTTCATCTGCCCGCGCCTCACCCGCCGGAACACTACGGGGAGTTCATTCAGGTATGGCTCCAGGACGAGGACCGTGCCGTCCTGAGGACCTTCCTCATCGACTGCCTGAGCCTCTTCCCCGACGCGCAGGCCCGGGCCGATGAGCTGAAGGCGGCCATCTGCGCGGTCCTCAGCATCGCGGACGACGCGCCGCCCCCCCTTGAGGAACAGGCCCCTAAGGAGCGCGGCGACAAAATACTCAAGATATTGGCGCCCCTTTTTAAGATCTAAGCTCAGGGGGAAAGCCCCCCTGAAACCCCCGTTACACTCAGGAGGAAGATAGAGTATGGATACCTTTACAATGGAGGCATTGACCGAAGAGGAAATGTCGCGCAGCGTGGTCTACCGCGGCGTGCCCTTTCCCGAGTCGCTGACGCGGGAGCAGATGCGCGAGGCGGACCGGCGCGCGGTGGAGCAGTTCGGCATTCCCAGCATCCTCCTGATGGAGAACGCGGCGCTGGCCGCGGTTCGGGAGCTGGAGCACTACGCCGTGTTCGCGATCGTCTGCGGGACGGGCAGCAATGGGGGTGACGGTCTGGCCGTGGCGCGGCATCTGTGCGTCCAGGGGCGTGATGTCCGCGTCTACATCATCGGCGACCCGGCCAAGGGGAGCGCGGACTTTCAGACGAACCTGAAGATCATGAGCAGGCTGGCTCCCGAGGTCCTTCACTCGCTGACCGAGGAGACGTTCGAGGATTTTGAACACGCGCTGAAGGGCTGTGAGACGTGCGTCGATGCGATCTTCGGCACGGGACTGAACCGCCCGGTGGAGGGGCTGTACCTGCGCGCCATCGAGGCAATCAACCACAACGCGTTTCACATCGTCGCCGTGGACGTACCCTCGGGGCTCGACGCCAACACGGGAGAGACTCTGGGCGCGGCAATCCACGCCCACACGACGGTCACCTTCCACCGCATGAAGCAGGGGCTTGACCTGGCCCCGCGTCTCTCCGGCGACGTGGTCGTGGCCCATATCGGGATACCGGGCTAGGTACACAAAAAATACGAGGACGGCGTAAAGCCGCCCTCGTATTTCACAGCCGTTCCTTCATCCAGCGCGCGATCTCCTGAAGGCGGGCCAGCCTTTGCTTCGGCCGTCCGGAGCGGCTCAGCTCGTGGTTCTCCCCTTTGAAAACGCACATCTTCGCCTCCACACCGTTGCGCTTCAGGGCCGTGAAGAGCTGAAGCCCCTGTCCCAGCTCACAGCGATGGTCCTCGTCGGAGTGAATGATGAGCGTCGGTGTCGTCATCTGGGCGGCGTATTTCAGGGGAGAGCGGTCCCACAGGGCGCTCACATCCTCCCCAAGGTCCGCTGACTGCTGATCCGGCACGAAGTAATATCCAATATCGGACATCCCCACCATCGAGATCCAGTTGCAGATGCTCCGCTGCGTCACGGCGGCGCGGAAGCGATTGGTGTGCCCAATGATCCAGTTCGTCATAAAGCCGCCATAGGAACCGCCTGTCACGCCGAGGCGGTCTCCATCCACAAAGGGAAGCGTCTGCACGGCCCAATCGACGAAGGCCATCAGGTCCTCATAGTCCACCACGCCGTACTTGCCGCGGATATCGGCGAAAGCGCCGCCTTTGCCGTCGCCGCCGCGCGGGTTGCAGAACAGGACGGCGAACCCCTCCGCCGCCCAGCACTGCATCTCGTGGACAAACACGTCCCCAAACGCCCCTCTGGGACCCCCGTGGACGTGGAGGATAGCGGGATACTTCCGCCCGATCTCGAACCCGACAGGGCGCATATACCAGCAGTCCAAGCCCTCCGGCGTACCGTTTTCCAGATGGACGTACTCCGGGACACTGAGGTCAATGCCATCAAGGGTGGCCGTGTTGAAGTTCGTCAGACGCCGTTCGGAGCCGTTCTCGACCAGATACAGTTCCTGAAGGTTCAGACCCTCCAGCCCCACCACCGCAGCACGGTCCTCATGGACGTCGAAGTCGTCAACGCTGCGCAGGTCGTGACTGAGGCGCTCGACGTTCCCCTGCGCGTTCACCGTGAAGAGGCACGAGTGACAGCCCTCGGTGGTGACGTACCAAGCCCTGTCGCCGTCCACGATGAACGTCTCGCCAATATCGCCGATGCCGTAACGGCAGTCGCAGACGACGCTGTTATGAAGGCTGGTGTCGAGGGTGGGCGTCAGGCACTGAGGGGCACAGCCGCCCTTCGTCAGGAAAAAGCTCATGTTCTCGTTGAGCCCCCGGTGCTTCATATCTGTGCCAGTCAGGAGGATGCCACCCGCGAAGGGAGCGGCGCAGGCCCAAGCGAAGTGACCCTGCGGGAGCCGGGCCTCCAGGGCCCTCGTCTCGAGCTCAAGCTCCCACAGCCCCGTCGTCACCGGCATCACGTCCTCGTAGTCTGCGGCGATGACGAAGACGCGGCTTCCGTCCTCCGAGAGGCGGACCTGACGGACATCCATCGTCTCTGGCGTCAGGTCCTCAAACACCCCCTCGCCGGTGAGAAGTGCCAGGCGCGAGCGCCGCTGGGCGGTGAAACCGCTGCCGTTCGCGCAGAAGGGTATCTGTTCCAAGACCCGGTAGGCTGCGTCCTCAAAGCGTTCCGGCTCGCGGAGGTCAATGGTCTGGAGCAGGACCCCGGAGGGCGTGTCCCACAGCGCTGTCACCGTGCGGGACAGCGCGGCCACGAACTCCGCCTCACCCCTGCCGCCAATGGGCAGCGAGTAGAGCTGAGACATTTTCGGAGCCTTCTCGTCTGGTTTGGGCCCGGCGGGCTGGGGGGCGCGGCCGCTGATGAGGAGGAGCCTGTCCCCCGCTCTATCCCAACAGAAGGGGCCCTCCGCGCCAGAGTGGGTCAGCGCAGTGCAGGCCTCCGTCTCAAGATCATAGAGCCACAGGTCGGAGAGATAGCGGTCATCCTCCCGGCTGGCCTGATGAACGGCAAAGACAATTCTTTTCCCGTCCGGCGAGAACCGCGGGGCGGAGAGGAAACGGTATTTCAAGAGGTCGTGGAAGGCGACGCGCCTGAGCTCTGTCTTCATATAATTCCGATCCCCTTACCTAAGGAACTGCCCGCTCACGGGCGTTTCTCCTATTATACTCTCACGGAGATCTCCGCGGCTGTCAGGGAGGCCGCTTCAGCAACATGGTCAACCCTCTCACCGGAGGATGGATTTTTATGTTTTGCTCACCCTCCCAGCCGCTGCCTGCCGGAAGCGCCGGGTGAAGAAGGCGCGAAAGTGGGCTAAGGCGTTCGACGCCTCCGGAGTCAGGTCACCAGGGCATGACTCCCGAAAGGCCCGCACTGTTTCCTCATCGGGTTCCACCCTCGAATGACGCCGCCTGGGGCCCTGAGAGGATACGGAGGGGCGCAGGGGCGGATCTCCAAGCGTTACCTGAACCTCCGTCACCTCAAGGCCCCAACGTTCCTCGAGGGCCCTCTGGATGTTGCCCCGCATCAGGAGGAGCTGCTGCTTCACCTGGGGCAGGCGAGCCGAGATGCAGAGCGTTCCGCCCACAAGGTCATAAGGCGACGAGCGCCGCGCCAGGGCGGGAGGGACGACAGAGCCCCACGCACGAACCAGCTCCTGGAGCTTCCGCGCGCGCTCACCCTGCTCCGGCATCACGCGTTCCAATAACTCCCGCATGGAGGCGAGCTTCCCCAGCTTCGCCTTCCCCGCGCTCACCCGGGCCTCCCTTGCCATCAGCGTCTACCTCTCCGTCCGGCACGGACCATCACCGACAGGAGCTGCACGTCCGTGGGCGTCACCCCGGAGATGCGGAGCGCCTGTCCAAGAGAACGGGGGCGGAAGCGCTGAAGCTTTTGACGGCTCTCGGCGCTCAGCCCGCTCACGGAACCATAGTCAAAGCCCTCCGGGATCAGGGTTCCCTCCAGATCGGCCATGCGGGCAGCCACCCGAGCTTCTTTCTCCAGATACCCCGCGTAGCGAAGTTCCGTCTCCACGTGTGCTGCCTCCTCTAACCTCAGTGGAGACGGTGGCGGCGTGAGGGCCGCCACCAGGGTATAGGTCACGCCGCGGTGCTGAAGGAACTTCGCCGCCGTCATAGGCTCTGAAAGGACCTCCGCCCCTGCCTCGCGGCAAAGCGCCTCTGTTCGCTCAGAGGGAACAACGCGCTCCGCTCTGAGCCTCTCCAGCTCCCCATCCTCCGCCGCCCAGTGCTGTTCCAGCTCCTGCCAGCGTCCGTCATCAATAAGGCCCGCCCTCCTGCCAAAGGAGGAAAGCCGGCGCGCCGCATTGTCCCAACGCATCAGGAGCCGGTGCTCACAGCGGCTGGTCAGCATCCGGTAGGGCTCGTCCGTGCCTTTGGTCGTGAGGTCGTCCACCAAGACCCCGATATACCCATCCGAGCGGCTGAGGATGAGCGGCTCCTCTCCTTTCACCAACAGCGCCGCGTTGACGCCGGCGAGAAGTCCCTGGGCCGCGGCCTCCTCATATCCCGACGTGCCGTTTACCTGTCCGGCGCAGAAGAATCCCGCGAGCTCACGGTTCTCAAGGGAAGATTTTAATTGGTCAGGGATAAGATACGTATATTCAATCCCGTAGCCGGGCTTGATGATCTTCGCGTCCGCGCAACCGGGCAGGGAACGAACCATCTCCACCTGCACGTCATAGGGCAGGCTGGTGGAGAAGTTCTGCACGTAGACTTCGTTGCTCCTTGGGGAGACGGGCTCGAAGACGATGGGGTGCGTCACGCGGTCCGGGAAGCGCAGGAACTTATCCTCAATAGAGGGACAGTAGCGCGGCCCGCGGGACTGAAGTTCGCCTGTCACGAGGGGAGAACGGCGGATATTTCTCGTCAGGATCCCGTATGTCCGCTCCGTCGTGCGGGAGAACCAGCAGGCATAATCCTGAGAGTAGGTCCGAGGTTCCCCCCAGAGGTCGAAACAGAGGGCCTCCGCCTCAGAACGCTGGGCTTCCATGACGCTGAGGTCGAGGGTGTTCAGGTTGAGGCGCGGGGTGGTGTCCGTCCTCATACGGCCAAGCCTCAGTCCCAGCCCTTCAAGGGAGGCGAGAAGCGAGTTGGCCGGGAGCTGGCCCATCGGGCCAGAGGGGAAGGAGCACTCCCCGACAAAGACCCGCCCACCCAGGTAGACCCCGCCGCAGAGGACCACGGCCGCCGCTTCGTAGCGCGCCCCATGACGGGTTCGGACTCCGGAGACGTGTGTCTTCCCTCCAGCCTCTCCGACCAGGAGCTCTACGGCCTCATCCTGGCTCAGGTCAAGCCCAGGCTGAGAGGTAAGAAGATTCCGGTAGTACATCCCATAGAGCGCGGGATCGCATTGAGCGCGGAGTGCGCGGACCGCCGGACCCTTCGACGTGTTCAGCCAACGGATCATGAGGGTGGAGGCGTCCGCCGCGCGGGCCTGTTCGCCACCAAGGGCGCTGATCTCCCGGACGAGGTGCCCCTTTGCCGGCCCCCCAATGGATGGGTTACAGGGCATGAGGGCGGTGTTGTCCACGTTGAGGTTGAGCATCAGCGTGCGGCAGCCCATGCGTGCGGAGGCCAAAGCAGCCTCACACCCCGCATGCCCTCCGCCAATGACGATGACGTCGTAGCGTTCCTGAAACATCAAGCACCTCCGATGAAGCGTATAAATATTTTGACCAATATAGTTTACAGGGCGCAGAGAGTTTTAGTCAAATTTCCACTTGTACGGAGAACCATCAGGCTTCGGCTTCACACCTTATGCGGGACCTGTTGACGTGTGCAGCGGCGCCTATCCCTACTTGCCTCAAAAGGCTAGAAGTGTTATTCTTATAAAAGTTTTGCTAGTAAAACTTAATATGGAAACAGGTTGCACTCTCAAATGAGTTATCAACCGATTTATGTTTCATTTTCAGGAGGAGGATCGTTTTGAGGTATTCGCGTCTATCAGGATTTTTTGTTTGTTTCACCATTCTTTGTTGTCTAGGCCTTCCGGCATTTGGGGCAAAGGTGGCTGTCGAGACGACATCCCGAGTTCTGCCTGCCACAGCCTACCTGGTGGGGACCTGCGATGAGCAAGGACGTCCGGACGTCTGCGTCATCGACCGGGCCGGCATTGCTGAGACCCCATCCGGCAAAATGATCGTTTATGTGGGCATTCGCCCCAGCCGTCAAACGGCGAAGAACATCGAGAGAACCGGAACCTTCACCGTCAATGTGCCCAACGCCGCGATCCTTCCTCAGGCGGACTACTGCGGCACGGTATCCGGAATGAAGGATGGGGAGTATTTCGACAAGTTCGCCGTCACGGGGCTGAAACAGGAAAAGGGCGCCGACGTCAATGCTCCGGTCCTAACGGACTGTCCTGTTATCCTGGAGTGTAAGACCATACAAACAAAAGAGTTTCCGGACGGACAGCATAAGGTCTTCTTCGGTGAGGTTGTGAGCTACCATATCGCGTCCGAGGCTCTGGATGGCGGCAAAGATAAGCCGGTGTTGCAGTATGACCCCACCCGGGGCGGGACCCTCGCATATTTCGCGGGGAGCGCGGAGCGGAGCGGCCATTACGCCCTGAGCGCTCCAATGGGACACCGCGGCAAGGTTTGGCAAAGAAAATTTCCCCTGCCCAATGGCCTTGAGGCCAGGCCCAGGGAGAAGCACTAGGGAGGTCCCATCATGAGAAAAATATTCGCCGCGCTGTTGGCGCTGTTTGTTCTTACTGTGGAGGCCCCGGTGGCCTCCGCGGAGTTGCTGAAGTTTTCGGGGTCGCCACATCTCCTGCCCGCGCCCGTGATGGTCGTCGGGGCCTATACCCCGGGCGGCCAGGCTAATTTTGCCGTGTTTCATCGGGGCGGGGTGCTGACCTCAGGAAAGGACGGCGGATCCATGCGCGTGAGCTTCGGCGTGAAGGGCGACGCGGAGAAGAGCCTGACGTATCAGAGCGTCAAGGCGTCCGGAGCCTGCACGATAAATCTTCCCTCACTGAAATATCTTTCGGAGACGGATCTGCTCGGCAGTTTCTCCGGCCGGGCTCCCTGCGGTTGCTTTCAGGACAAGCTAAAGGCCGCGGGGTTGACGGCGGTGAAAGGCGCGGAGGTCAACGCGCCGATGGTCGAGGAGTTCCCCATCTCGCTGGAGTGCGAGCTGGAGGACGATATTGCCATCGCCCCGGGAAGCAAGAGCCGCCTGATGATCCTGAAGGTTCGGAAGGTCTGGGCGGACGAGGCGTACATCGACGCGAAGGGGAAGATTAACCCCATGAGCGTGAGCGGGGATCCGGATTCATCGCTGATCTTTTTCTCGCATTCCCACGCTGAGAATGGCGGGTATTACGGCTACGGAAGCTTTCTTGGCAAATCCGGCGAGATTTCTAAACGTTATCGTGAGGGACGGTAATCGCCCTCAGTTTGGCAAGAGTTGAGCGAAGAGATCATGCGCCGCTGTCAGCGAGGTCAGGGAAAACCTATCATCCGATGCTTCATGGAGGCCCTTCGAGACGCAAGCCTGGAGGAATATATCCTGGGGTTGCTGCTGTGCTTTGGTGCGCCCACGATAAAGGGTTTGAAGGCGGCCTCGCTGCTCAACCTCCGACGCGACGGAGAGGACGTCTGCTCCTTCTGGAATGGTCATAGCCGGAAATGGCTGGAGCCGCTGGGAATTGAAGGGCTCATGCTGAACGATGGAATGGGAGCACGGAACGCGCTGGTGATGATCTACCGGCGGGATATCTTAGAGCAGGCCCTTCAGGATAAGACAGCATCGGACATCTTGAAGGCGCTGGGCTATCCCCTGCAGGACCTGGACGGCTGTCTGAAATATCTCTGCGGCCGGTATCGCGCGGAGTTTCCTCACGAAATCGGTCTCTTCCTTGACTATCCGCCCAGAGATGTCCAGGGCTTTATGGAGCATCGAGAGGCAAAAAGCCTGACCTCTGGATACTGGAAGGTTTATGGAAATGTTCACAGGGCCCGGCGCACCTTCCGACGCTATCAACGCGCGGAACGTGAGGCGGCGCGGCTGTGGATGAGCGAGTGTGGTTTTATCAGAAAACGGGAGCACGATCCATTTCGTGAGGCCCGTTAATTCAAGGAGGTTGTTCTGTATGTCTAAAGTTATGGTGGTCTATTGGTCCGGGTCCGGCAACACGGAGAAGATGGCGGAGGCCGTCGCCAAAGGAGCAAGGGAGAAGGGGGCCGAGGTGGAATGTAAGTCCGTCTCCAACGCCTCAGTGGACGATCTGGCAGCCTGCGACGCCGTAGCACTCGGCTCTCCGGCGATGGGCGCTGAGGTTATTGAGGAAGGCGAGATGGAGCCGTTCTTCAGCTCCGCGCTGCCAAAGCTGTCGGGCAGGAGGGTGGCGCTCTTCGGCTCCTACGATTGGGGCGACGGGGAATGGCTGAGGACTTGGGCGGACCGTGTGAAGGACGGCGGCGCGGTCCTGGTGGACAGCGTGAAGGCTCACCTGGAGCCGGATGATTCTGCGTTAGCCGAGTGTGCCGCGCTGGGAGCGAAGCTGGCCGGATAGGAATCTGAGAAGGCACGAAACAGACCTAACAAGGCCCGGAGCGCTCCGGGCCCTTTATCTTGCCCCTATCCTACCTCAACAGGGGCAAGAAAACCGATGAGCTTTCCAAGCTTGGGAACGGGTCCTCGGTGCCGGTGATGAAGACCTGCCATCCTGTGCTCAGAAGCGCCATGCCCGCTG
>JAFUYV010000120.1 GCA_017476945.1 Fretibacterium sp. | reverse complement strand
CGCGCAGGGCGCTGTTGGCCGCCACGCCCCCCGATGCCGCCACGCGCCGGACGCCCGTCAGGCGCACCGCCAGGGCAACTTTCGCGACGAGCGCCTCCGTCACGGCACGCTGGAAGGACGCGCAGAGGTCGTTCAGGGGCAGGGGGCCGGCTCCGCCCTCCTCCAGGCGGCGAACCTGCCAGAGCAGCGCCGTCTTGAGCCCGCTGAAGCTGAACTCGACCTCGTTCGTGTGTTTGAGGGGGACGGGGAAGTCAAAGGCGCGGGGGTTGCCCTCCCGTGCCAGGCGGTCGATCTCCGGCCCGCCGGGGTAGGGAAGCCCCAGGACGCGCGCGGCCTTGTCGTAGGCCTCGCCCGCCGCGTCGTCGCGCGTCTGCCCCAGAAGCCGGTACCGCCCCAGCGCGTCGACCCGCACGATCTCCGTGTGCCCGCCCGATACGATGAGGGAGAGGAAGGGCGGCTCCAGGTCCTCCGCGTCCACCAGCGGGGCGAAGAGGTGCCCCTCCAGGTGGTTGACCCCGACGAGCGGCACGCCCCACGCCTGGGAGAGCGCCCGCGCCGCCATCACCCCCACGATGAGGGAGCCCATCAGGCCGGGGCCGTAAGTAACCGCTATCAAATCGAGGTCCCGACCCTGGACGCCCCCCTCCCGCAGCGCCGCGTCCACGAGGGGTAGGAGGCTCTCCAGGTGCCTGCGCGCGGCGAACTCCGGCACGACGCCGCCGAACCGCGCGTGGTCCCTGATCTGGCTGGAGAGGAGCTCGGAGAGGATGGTCCGCTCCCCCTCCAGGAGGGCGACGCCCGTGTCGTCGCAGCTCGTCTCGATGCCAAGCGTCAGGCCGGTCATCGTCTGGGAAGGTCCATCACGGCCTCGTCCGGGCCGAGGGAGACGTTCAGGCTGCGCCCCGGCTCCGGCGACGGCACGCAGACATACAGAACGCCCTCCGCGCCGGGGGGGAGATCGCCGATGACGCGGAAATCCTTGTGGCCCAGCAGGTCCTCCGCCCTCACCCGATAGTCCCCAAAGGTGAGCTCCGTGGGGTCGAAGGTCCAGCTCTTCTCCGCGCGGTAACGCAGGCAGAGGATGTCCCGGCCCTTCACCCTCTGCTGGGTCTCCTCGATGGTGGAGTAGTAGTAGCTCAGGCCGTCCGAGACCCACTCGTCAACCCGCTGGTCCCCCTTCAGGCGCTTCAGAAGGGAGCGGGGCAGCCAGGTCACGATGAGGCGGGCGCGGGCGTTCAGGACCATCCTGCCCAGGAACTGAGCGTCCACCCACATGGAGGCCGTCCGCGCGTCCAGCGCCTTCCGCCACGCCTCCGAGGTTCCGGGGCCGCACTCCGCCCCGGCCGCCAGCGCTGCCTCAGCCATACACAGCGCCACCAGCAAGAGGCACAGGACCGCGGTGAGCTTTTTCATCACATTAATCATCCGCGGGCCGCGGCAGGGGAGGACACTCCCCCGCCTTCTCCTTCTCCCTCTCCCAGATGAGCGAAGGCGCGATGGGGAAGCCATTGAAGCGGGTGGCGCTGGCCGTCGAGTACGCCCCCGCGTCCGTGATGAGCACGGGGTCCCCCACCGAAAGGCGGGGCAGGGGGACGTCGCGGTAGAGGACGTCGATTCCGTCACAGCTCGGCCCCGCGACCGTGGAGGCGGCCCTCTCCCCGGAGGCGAAGGCGGTGATGGGGTAGGTCCAGTGGTCGAAGAGGATGCCGGAGAAGGCGCCGTAGATCCCCTCGTCCAGGATGTACCAGGGCCGCCCATCGCGCTCTTTTGTCCCGATGACGGAGGCGAGGAGGTTCACCGCCGTCCCGCACAGGAAGCGGCCCGGCTCGCACCACACGGTCGTGTCCGGAAAGAGGGAGTTCAACTGCCCGTTGATGACCTCCAGCATCGTGCTGGGAAAGGGCCTTTGGCCCTCGCTGGGGAAGGGGCTCTGGCTCTCGCCGGGAAAGGGCCTTTGGCCCTCGCTGGGAGAGGGCTGGGGACCCTGCGCCGCGTCGCGGGGCTCCCCATTTGCCGTGGGGATGGGGAACCCGCCGCCAATGTCGAGGTCCGTCAGGCGCATCCCCTGGCCGGCGGCCGCGTCAAAAAGGCCCCGGCACACGCGCAGGGCCTCCTCGTAGGCCGAGGGGCCGGCCGACTGGCTCCCCACGTGGAAGCAGAGCCCCAGGGGGACCAGCCCGGCGTCAGCGGCGGCCCGCAAAAGGTCCAGCGCGTCCTCCGGCTCCGCGCCAAATTTTGAGTTGAGGTCCACCAGCGCCCTGCTGTTGCGGACACGGATGCGGAGAAGGACCCCCGCGCCGGGCACATGCCGCGCCATCTTGGGGACCTCGCTGATATCGTCAAAGGTGAGGCGCCGCACCCGAAGGCGCTGGGCGGTCTCCAGCCCGCGAAGGTCCTTGACCGTGTTGGCGTAGACCATCCGCGCGCCCTCAACCCCCAGCTCGTGAAGCGTCTGCATCTCCCCCGCCGAGGCCACGTCGAAATCGGAGCCAAGGGCGGCCAGCCTCTGAAGGATCTCCGGGGTCGAGTTCGCCTTCATGGCGTAGCAGACCCTGGCCCTCGGCAGATGCTGGCGGAGGAAACGGTAATTTTCCTCGACCGTCGTGAGGGACACCACCAGGAAGGGGGTCCGGAACCTGGAGAGCAACGCGCGGGCCTCCGCCTCCGCGAGCCTGAAACTTTTCATCGCGATTTAATGAATCCGCTCGCGCCGCGTGGCCGGCCGCCGGCGTGTCCGCTGTCTCCCGCCCGCAAGAACGCCCCCAACCCCAGCAGCGCCGCAAGGGCGGAGGGAAAACCCGCGTCGCAGCCGCCGCCGCTGCCCTTGTTGGAGCCCATCTGCGACACGTTGACCGTGAAGAACTGCGGGGCGCTACTGCCCTCCATGCCCGCTGAGTTTTTCGCCGAGGCCATCACGGCGACGGTACTGGAGCCGGACGCCAGGCCGTCGAGGTGGATATCATCGCCCGAGACCACCGCCCTGACGACGGCGCCATCGGAGATAGAGGTAATTTTAAGGGTGTAGGGGAGCGGGACCTCGTAGTCGTTCAGCTTGACCGTGACCTTGGGCCGGGGATTGACCAACGCGGTCTGCCCCACCTGCACGGACTGTGCGGGGATGACGTCGATGGAGAGCGCCGGAGTTGGGACCGGGGTCTCGCCAACGTATATCCGGAACGGGACGGCGTCGACAGCGGTCTCCCTGCCCGCGGCGTCCCAACCGTGAAATTTCGCGTAGAGCACCGCCTCCCCTATCTGCAAGGCCCTGACCGTGCCATCCGCGGACACCTCGATCACCGAGGGATTGCTCCCGCTCCATTCGACGCCCTCCGAGTAGGTCTTGTTCCGGGAGGCGCCGGACGGCGTCGTCTCAAGGGTGTACGTCTCCGTCGTCCCGAACTGGATGTAGGAAGAGCCCACGACCTTGACGCTCTGCACCCCAACGGGCTCCGCCTCAAAGGCCCCCGCGTCGTAGCCCAGGAGCTGCGGCCGGGAGACCCCGCGCCCGTCCTCGTTAGGCTGCCCCGCCGTCCCCGTGGGGATCAGGTCCAGGGCCGCGTTGCCGGTGCTGGAGGAAAGCCGCAGGAACTGGATTTTGTTCTCCGTCTCCAGGGCCGGGGGGTCCTGGGCAAAGACGCTTGCGGCGTCCACGCCCGTATGGTTGTTCCGGCTCTCGCTGAAGGAGGAGGTCTCCACGTCCGCCGTGACGCCGATCACGTTATAGGAGCCGGCGTTGACCGCCCCCGTCTCCGCGCGGCAGACGTCGTTGTCCGCCCCGGCGCTGCCGCTGTTGCCCGCGACGATGCAGGCGTTGAACTGGGCCGTTCCCTGCACAACCGCGACGCCGCCACCGTCCTGCGCGCTGTTGCCGGCGACGGTGCAGCTCTGAAAGACCGTGGCCACCGTGCCGGAGCTGTTGACGCAGACCGCCCCGCCATAGGCGTTCGCGCTGTTCCCGAAGAACGTGCAGTTGGCGAACTGCGCGGAGGCGTTGCCGCTGATGTTGACCGCGCCGCCGTTCTCGTTCGTGGCGCGGCCGCCCGTGAAGGTGACGCGGTCAAACGCCGCCGTCCCGCCCGTGACGTTGAAGATACGGGAGTTGGCGGCCTGGAGGGTGACGCCGTTGCCGTGGATCGCGACGTTGCCCTCCAGGGTCATCATCGTGTTCACGTTGATGAGCTTGACGCTCTCGTCAATGTTGATGACGGTGTCCTGGCCGCTGCTGGCGTTGGCCGTCAGGACGGCCTGGCGCAGGGAGCCCGTGCCGGCGTCGTTTTCACTCGTCACCGTCAGGGTCTCCGCCCCCGCGGGAAGGACAAGGGCAAACAGCAGCGCGAAAACGCAGAGGAACCTCGCATTGAACCGCATCTAATCGACCTCTTTTCATAACGACTTAATTAATCGCTCACGCCGCGGGGCTGATTTAGCCGCTCACGCCACAGGGCTGATTAATAATCGCTCGCGGCCGGGTGGCTGGACTGAACTCAGGGGGGAGCCGCCCCCCGACCCCCATGACATCCCTAATATTTTACCAAATATTTTGCCGTTCAGGGCTAAAAACGGGGGTTGAATTTCACCTGCTCGCGGCGACAGCGGCAGCCCCCCGGAGAGGGGAGACGCCGCCACCCAGCCGGCCGGCGGGCACAGCCAAGCGGGAGGACGCCGCCCGCATGAGCGCGCTGGCCCGGACAAACCGCGCGGCCTACGAGCGGCTCAAGACCCAGGGCGTGAAGGGCGTCGCCAAGGAGGAGTATGCGGAGTATCTTCGCTGGTCAAGCGGGTTCAGCTTAAGCCGTGCTCCTGCTCCTGCTCCTTCTCCTTCTCCTGCTCCTAAAAGAAAGCATAGGGAGGCAAAAACGACCAAAGACGAAAGACAAAAGGCCAAAGACGAAAGGGCAAAGGCCGATTTTGAGCGCAAAGGGGAGGGGGCTCCGTTCCAAAAGGCCAGCCCCCTGGACTACATCCGGAAAATCCAGGAGATTGCGGCAAACGCGCCGAAAATCCCGACGAGGACTCCGGGGGGTAAAAAATTCCCTCAACAGGGTTTGGAAAGCGAGGAAAACACAAATGGCAAAGAATAATCAGGCGGGCATGACGGACGAGGAGCTGCTGGGCAGGGTGATTGACTTCCGGCAGTACAGGGCGGATATGGAAAAACTGAGGAAGGAAAAAGACGCCGTGGAGGGCGAAATCAAGTCCGAATTGGAGGTTCGGGACATTGAGGAAATCACCGTGGGCGTCTTCAAGGTCGTTTACAGAAATTATACCCGAAAAGTCTTCGACCGTCAAAGGTTTTTCTCCGAAAACCCGGAGCTTTACGCCCGCTACGTCAAGGAGCAGCGCTACAAGGCGCTGACCGTGGCGTGAAAGGCAGGGTGAACCGCGTTTTGACCCGGCTATTCCCCGCCCGTCCGCGAGGCGAGCGGGGTTTGATATATTCCGCCAAGGGGACCTGGCTGCTGGCGGAACAGGATTGACTGACAGGGCGGAAGGAATATACTATTAAAGGAAAAGGGGGATTTCGCTATGAACTTATGGAACATGATTGAGGATGGACTTTGGGGCACATCAAGCGCAACCGCTTTTAGCATCATAATCCTTACCCTCTTTGTTGTTTCGGGCATCATTGCGATATTTCCCAGCAAGAGGGCTTGGGTTATTAGTAAATCGCCGTCTTTGTTGACAACCATTGGACTTTTTGGGACATTCTGAGGTGTGGCGGTAGGACTTGGGCAGTTCGACGTTTCTGACATTGATAAAAGCGTTGTGGATCTACTGGGCGGAATGAAGCTTGCCTTTTGGACCAGCATCCTTGGTATGCTTTGCGCTTTTATTATCCATATAGTGCAATACCTTTTTGGATTTTTACCCACGAAAAGGACCGCCGAAGGGGTCGGAGCGCAGGACATATTTAATGTTATTCAGGCCGGAGCCGACGAGACAAAAAAATCCAACGCGATTTTGCAGCGCCTTGCGGATTCCATTGGCGAAAGTAAGGACTCCTCTTTGCTGACTGGCATTACGGCGTTGAGAATGGAAACCTCGGACATGAAGACCACGCTTCTCGATGCCTTTAACAGCTTTGCGGAAAAGATGGCAAAGAATAACTCAGACGCTCTTACTGAATCGCTAAATAACCTCATAAAAGAATTCAATGTGAAAATCACCGAACAATTCGGAGACAACTTCAAGCAACTCAACCAGGCGGTTGGGGCACTTTTGGTATGGCAAAAGAATAACATGGCGACAATGAACGCATTGGTGCAACAGTTCAAAACTGCTCAAGAGGGGATAGCCGCCTCTCAGCAGGAGATAGCGAAAATCAGGGAAAACCTGTCCGTTATCCCTGGAGTTATGGCTCAAATGCAAAACACGATAAATGCCTTAGATACAGCGATAAGAGACAGTACAGAAGTTATTGGCGGTTTCGTTGCTTTGCGCGTGCAAGCCGCCGAAGTTTTCCCCGACATCGAGGCTGGAATAAACGGCCTGACCGACAGCCTCCAGTCAAGCGTCACGCGGTCTACCAGCGCAATAGAGAGGTCTGTCAAGACTCAGGAAGAAACCGTGACACAACTCAAAGGAACGCTTACAGAGTCTACCCAATTATTTAACAACATCCTTGAACGTGAAATCAACGACCTGACCAGCAGCCTCAAGTCAAGCGTTGGCCAATCTACCAGCGAGATAAAGAGCGCCGTTGAAAATATGCAGCGCTCCACGGAAGAACAGCACAAAACATTGCAATCTTTAGGCTCGATACTGCGGCAGAGCATGGATGCCATACAGACAGATTTTAAGAACGCAAGCGACGAAATTGACCAGACGATGAAAAAATCGTTTAACAATCTCGATGAACAAATGGAAGGTGAATTGAGGAGGGTTATTAGTTTAATGGGCAGTAACCTTGCGTCTGTCAGTGAAAAATTGGTGAACGATTACCAAAATCTCACGGGGAAAATCTCAGCCCTGGCTGATCAGGCAAATAGGCAGAGGAGTCAGAGATAATGGCCGAACCTTTGTTTGCATCAACAGAGAAGGCGGAAAACCCCTGGGCGTCGATTTCCGATATGATGTCCGGTCTGATGATCATCTTCCTGTTTATCTCCATTGCCTATATGAACAGCGTCACAAAGGAAAAGGACAAGGTAGAGGAAATCGCCGTGATGTGGAATAAAACTCAGGAAGAGCTGTATTTAGACCTGGAAAGAGAATTTAAGGACGACCTCCAAAAATGGAAAGCCTCGTTAAACAGGGAAAACTTGTCCGTGCGGTTTGAGGAACCATCCGTTCTCTTCGAGACGGGGAGCGCAGCCTTGACCTCCGGTTTCAAGGCCATTCTAAACGATTTTTTCCCTCGCTACATTAACGTCCTTCGCAAATATCAGGGCAACATCGCGGAGGTGCGCATCGAGGGGCATACGTCCTCAGAATGGGTGGGCTCAAAAAGCCCATTGGACGCATATTTTCACAATATGCAGCTCTCTCAGGACAGAACGCGGGCTGTTCTGCAATATTGTCTTATGCTTCCGGCTCTGTCTTCACACCTGAGCTGGGCTGTCAGTACGATAACGGCGAATGGGCTTTCCTCCAGCAAACCTATAATCACCGCTAGGGGAAACGAAGACCCCATCTTATCCCGCCGCGTCGAATTTCGTGTTCGCACAGACGCTGAGAAGCGCATCATGACAATTTTGGAGGGGATAAAATGAAACTGGACGGAGAAATTTTGCTCGCCCCTATGACCGAGTTACTGCAACGTATCGGGGCCAGAGAAATCCGATGGGAACCAGAAAAGGTCACGCTGCCAGAGGGCGAATTTGACATTACCGTCAATGCTGCGGACAGCCCAGAATTGACAAACACGTTATTCAATCATCCGACGACACGGCTTTTTCATATCAATGGCAAGCAATGCCTGCTTTACATCCCTCATGGAAATAATTTTGACAAGCTGCCAAAGTTTCATTTTATGGATTGCAGTACGATAAAATTAAAGTATAGAGAAGGACGTATCGACCGTTATGTCATCACAAACAGAACTTCCGGCCTCTTCAAAATGTTTATCTCTGAAGAGCGGTATTCCCGTGAGAGTGTCGAGGAAGAAAAGGAATTAAAGGTTTGTAAGAGATGCCTGGCGGAATGGGATACATACGGGTACAAAGGCTACCGCCGTCTAACGAGCGAAGCGTCTAAAAATCAAGCCGTAGATGCCTTTAACATTGAGGAGTTCTTTGCTACTTGTAAATCACAATTTAAGAATTTACCTTCACGAAGCGACCAAAGTATTCTCTTGAGCAAGGATAATTACGTAGAAAACTGGGCGGCAATTTCTTCGTTCTATCGTGAGAAAAAACACTGGCGCTGTGAACAGTGCGGAGTTGATTTGCACGACCATCATCAGTATTTGCAAGTGCATCATCGCAACGGAGTGAAGCAGGACAATTCTCCGGACAATCTCGAAGCGCTTTGCGTCCTTTGTCATTCGCTGGCTCCAGCGCATGGGCACATGCAAAATGAGACGCAAGTCCCCCCCGAAGCCAGAGCTTTAATTTTAAGGCGTCGTGATGAAATGCAAAGAAAAGCAGAGGCATTTTTAAGGATGCGGGTTTAAGAGCTCACGACGTCAGCGCCCCGCCCGCAATGCCGTCCATCGTGTCCGTCACCGGGGTGGAGACCACCAGCCGAACCGGCAGGGGGAAGCGAATCGCCCTCTCCTCAAACGTGGGTTCGGCCGCCGCCACCGGCCAGCTCATCGCAAACAGCTTCATCCTCCGGCCCCGGACCGGATACCCCTCCTCATGAAGGAAAGCCGCCCTGTCCGGCGGCAGCACGTTGTAGATCAGGGATTGAAACAGGTGCAGGTTCGACCGCGGCACGCGGATAAAGGCGTCCCCCCGCTTTCCGGCGCTGAGCCACAGGGTGATGTGCATGACGCTCCCTCCTTAAGACGATTTAGAGCCCGGCTCTATTATACAGGGCAAGGCGGCCTCGAGGGCAAGGCGAAGGGATCCGGTTCAGGAGGGCGAGAGCCCCTCTGAGCTTAAACGTCACGCTTGAAATATCACGATATAGGGATTTTATATTGACATATCGTTATACCCTGCTATACTGGTCACGAATACTTGGGCACAAGAGAGGGGTCTCATGACCGTCCGATATGTTAAGCTGTGGAAACTGCTGTTGGATAAAAAGATGAAGCGCACAGATCTCATCGATATTGCCCATATCAGCGGGAATGTGCTGGCCCGCATGGGAAAGGATGAGTATGTCGCCCTTGAGAGCCTTGAGAAGATATGCAGAGCGCTGAAATGCGATTTTGGGGATATCGTGGAGGTAAGCGATGAGCGGCTTTGACTCTTTGACAGGATACTCGACCTATGCTGGATGCTGCGCCTGCGGAGATTCCCTGAAGCTCCTCGAGGGGGTGGAGGATGAGAGCGTGGATTTGGTCATCACCAGCCCTCCTTTCGCGTTACAACGAAAGAAGCCCTATGGAAACGCGGAGCAAGAAGAATATGTTGAATGGCTATGCCGGTTTGGGCGCGTCGTATTCCAAAAACTGAAGGCCAGCGGCAGTTTTGTCCTGGACATTGGGGGAGCCTACGAAAAGGGGTTGCCCGTATACAGCCTGTATCAATTCCGGGTTCTGCTCGCCCTGTGCGACGGCGTAGGCTTTCGCCTGGCACAGCCGTTTTATTGGCATAATCCCGGGGCGCTGCCAGCGCCGATAGAATGGGTCAACAAACGGAAGTTACGGGCTAAAACATCGGTTAATACCGTATGGTGGTTGTGCAAAAGCGGGGACTGCAAGGCGGACGTCACAAAAGTTTTAACGCCTTACTCGCCGCGTATGGAACGGCTTATCGCGCATCCTGAGGATTTTGTTAAAGAAGAGGGGACGCGGCGGCCATCCGGCCATGTCCTTGGCCAGTCCTCCTGGGTAAAAGACAACGGGGGGGCCATCCCGCCCAACCTTTTGCAAATATCCAACACGGAAAGCAACGGACAATACCTGCGCTATTGTAAAACAATGGGATTGAGGGGACATCCGGCCCGTTTCCCGGCCGCGCTGCCCGAATTTTTTATAAAATTTCTGACGAACGAGGGGGACCTTGTCGTGGATATTTTCGCGGGCAGCAACACCACAGGACAAGCGGCCGAACGGCTGGGGCGGCGGTGGCTCAGTTTTGAGAACATACAAGAGTATGTGGCGTCCTCCGTCTTTCGCTTTGCCGGGTCCATGAAGGAGGCTCGGGATTATTACACCCAAATCAAAGCAGGAAAACACGCGCAGATTGCGAGCAACGAAACATTGACGCTACCGCTTGATTAAGTCCGGGTCAATGGGATTGTCCTCGTCAATCGGATAAACGCGAACCCCCTTCTCCCGCACAAATTTGACGGGTATCTTGGGGTTGTTCAAATGTGTCATCGTCTCGAGCTTTTCCTCCCAATGTTTGTATATGGGTTCAAGCGTCTGAGGAGTCATGACGTATATCTCTTCAAGGGTGATGCCGCGATATATTGCGAAGGTCCAGGGGACCTTTCGGTATTTCGCGATAATATCATGGTTAGTGTGATGATTGGTGGAGAAGCCGCTGGCGCTCGTCGCCAAGTTAATCGACTTCATCTCCCACTCGGTCCCCGAAGCGGAGACGCAGTCATTTCCCT
>JAFUYV010000119.1 GCA_017476945.1 Fretibacterium sp. | reverse complement strand
GGCTGAAGCCGCGGCATCCAGCAAGGCATACTTACCGGAAGTGCTACCTGACGACGCCTCAGCCTCTTGGCTAAATAAAATCGTGGCGAGCCCCTCAGCCGTCGCGGGGGTCACGCCGCCGGTCGTAGCAGCAGACTCTATGGCAACGGTTATCTTATCCGCCGCGATATCGGTCGTTCCATTCTTCAGCGCAACCGCAATAGTTCCTGATTCGACATTCGTCGCCCCCAGCGCGCTCCCGGCGCCCAGGCACACGGCCAAGAGCGCCGCCAAAAACACCAACGCATGTTTCCTCATAACGTCTCTACCTCCATAATAAAAATCTCTAAACCTCCTGAAACTTCACGCGACGTCAAACAAAAATCCTCCGCGCCAGGACATTCCCCCCTTCCATCCACAGCCCCAAACCCCGTCCGACAGCAGAAAAAACAAAACAGGGGCCGCGCCGTCATGGAATTTTGCACAAAAATCCCATGTGTCCACGCAACCCCCTGTTAAAAGCCCCAGGCTATGCTATAATAAGCATAAGCAGAGGCGGGCCATCTCAAGATGGTCGTGTGGACATTATGTTTTTCGCTGGAATTTAGTGTATCACAACGCCCCTGCTTTTTCCAGTGGGTCAAGCAAAAAAATGCGGCGGGCCTTCCCCGCCGTGTTTTGTATCTTCCCCCGATCCCCGCACGGAGACGCCGGGCCCAGCCCCCAAGGCGCTCGCTTTAAAAGCGCTCTCCTTAAAATAGGAAGACGGCTCCGCGCGGGCCCCTCTGAGGGGAACCTGTAAAACAAAAATATTTGACAAACGAAAAGAGCTTGCTTATAATCTCCTTATCATCTTCCCGAGTGGTTGTTGGGGCGCTTAGGAGTGGATACGGCGTGGCCGCTTTGGATGATAAGGAACGATTGGAGCGGAGGGTCTATCTGAACCTGCTCTACGATTTTTACTCCCCCCTCCTGACGGAGCGTCAGAGGAACGTCTATGAGATGCTGTACTTCTCGGACCTGGCGCCGGCGGAGGTTGCCCGCTCTCTGGGGATCAGCCGTCAGGCCGTCCACATCCTGGAGCGGCGCGTGATGGAGCGCCTGGAGGTCATCGAGGAAGAGCTTCACTTCGCCGGGACAACGCGCCGGCTGGAGGAGCGCATCCGGGAGCTGGAGGAGGAGAACAGGGCCCTTCGCGGTGGCGGGGACCCAGGCCGGACAGGTAAGGAGGCGACGACAGGTGTTTGAGGCGCTCAAGGATAAGCTGGAGGCCGCGTTTTCCCGGCTGAGGGGCAAGGGAAAGCTCTCGGAGGCCGACGTGGACCTCGCGCTTCGCGAGCTCAGGAAGTCCCTCCTGGAGGCGGACGTTGACTTCAAGGTCGTGCGTGACCTGGTCTCCAGGATAAGGGAGCGCGCCGTCCAGCTTGACGTCCTGGAGTCCATCACCGCGGCGCAGCACATCTCGACCGTCGTCTACGAGGAGCTCGTCGCCCTGATGGGAGAGCCCGCGCCCCTCATCATCGCGTCCAGGCCGCCCACGGTCGTCCTGATGGCGGGCCTCCAGGGGAGCGGCAAGACGACCACGACGGTGAAGCTGGCGCGCCGCCTGAAGGGGGCTCACAAACCTCTCGTCGTGGCGTGCGACCTGCGCCGCCCGGCCGCCGTGGAGCAGCTCCGCGTCCTGGCGGAGGATGCGAAGGTCGCCTTCTATGGGCCGGAGGACGGCACGACGGACGTTCTGAAGGTGGTCCGCGGGGCGGAGAGATACGCCGCGGAGCATCTGTGCGACGTCATCCTGCTGGACACGGCGGGCCGCCTGCACGTCGATCAGGAGCTGATGGAGGAGCTCTCCTCCATCGCGTCGGCGCTGCCCCCTCACGAGAAGCTGCTGGTGGCCGACGCCATGATGGGGCAGGAGGCGGTGAACGTCGCCCGCTCCTTCCATGAGCTGCTGACCCTGACGGGCCTGGTGCTGACGAAGCTGGACGGCGACGCGCGCGGCGGCAGCGCCCTGGCCATCCGCGCCGTGACCGGCGTCCCCATCAAGTTCGCCGGCGTCGGTGAGGCGACGGATGCCCTCGAGGTCTTCGACTCCCGCCGCATGGCGGGGCGCGTCATGGGGATGGGGGACATCCAGGGCCTCGTTGAGAAGGTGCAGGCCGCCGGGGTTGAGGACAATATCAAGATCGCGGAGAGCTTCAAGGGCGGGGGAAAGCAGTTCACGCTGGACACGCTGCTGCTTCAGTTCCAGCAGATTGAGAAGATGGGGCCCCTGGGCAAGGTGATGGAGATGCTCCCGGGGTTCAGCCGCCTTAAGGGGGTGGACATGGACCAGATGGACGACTCCATCATCCGCCATAACAAGGCGATCATCCAGTCCATGACCCCGGAGGAGCGGCGCAACCCGCGGATCATCAAGGGGGCGCGGAGACGGCGCATCGCGATGGGGTCGGGCACGTCCGTCCAGATGGTGAACCAGCTTCTGGCCCAATACGAACAGATGAAAAAACTCTTCAAGACGTTTTCTTCCAGCGGGAAGGGCGGCGGTGGCCTGCGCTCCCTCTTTGGAAGGTCGCGGCGGTTCTTTTAGGGCCAGCTTGTGCTGGCGGCGCGAGAGGGTCTTGTGTTTGCCCTGAGTCTTGAGTTTTTTAAGGGGATGCGTCCCCGTATTCTTTTCAGGAGGTGTTCAATGTAATGGCGGTAAGGATTCGTTTGTCACGTCAGGGCAAGAAGAAAGCCCCTTTTTACAGGTTGGTGGTCGCGGATTCTCATTCGCCCCGGGACGGGAAGTTCATTGAGCTGATTGGGACCTATAACCCCATGACGGACCCGGCGGCGGTGACCATCAACGAGGATCGGGCGCTGTATTGGCTGAGCGTTGGGGCCCTGCCCTCGGATACGGCCCGCGGGCTTTTGAAGAAGCAGGGGATCTGGGAGAAGTTCGAGAGCAGGAAGGCGCAGTAGCTTTCTTCCGCTTTTGCGAAGGAGAAATTGGTAACTTAATTTTTAACTACAAAACTTACATCGTAGACCGCGAAAAAAACAGGAGGTGCCACAATGGTCAATTACAAAGAGCTTGTAGAGTTCATCGTCAAACACCTTGTTACACAGCCCGATGCTGTCAGCGTGGAGAGTAGCGAGGAGGACGGCGGGACAAAGGTCATGATTCGCGTTGCCCATGAGGATGTGGGCCGGATCATCGGGAAGCGGGGTGCCACGATCAACGCTATTCGGCTTTTGGCCAAGGCGGCAGCTGTCAAGGCCGGAGAGCGGGTGGATGTCGATATCATCGAGGAGTGAAGAAAACTCGCCAACGGCGTCCCCTTCAGGGGAAAAGATACTGATTGGGCGCGTCTCCTCGGCCCACGGCCTTCATGGGGAGATCAACGTCGTTCCCCTGACGGACTTCCCGGAGCGTTTTCGCGCGATGGACTCCATCTCCCTCTACAGGGGGGGGCGTTTTCTGCGCACCCTGCGGCTGGAGGGCGTTCGCCGGAAGGCGGGGGGGGACACCCTGACGCTGAGGACGGAGCTTGAGGGCCGGGACGAGGCCGAGGCGTGCGTGGGGGCGGACATCCTGATCGGCCCCGATGAGCGGGTGGAACTCCCGCCGGGACACTTCTGGGTGGATGACCTGGTCGGCCTGACGGTCGAGGATATGGAGGGGCATCCCCTGGGAGTGGTCTCCAACCTCATCCCGGCGGGGGCGAATGAGCTCTATGAGGTGCGGGACCCGGCCGGGGCGCTTCATTATATCCCGGCCGTGGAGGAGTTTGTGCGTGAGATCGACCTCGAGAATGGGCGGCTTCAGGTCTCCCTGATCGAGGGACTTTGGGATATCCCCGGTGGCGGGGCGTGATGACGGCGGGAAAGGGGCTCTGTCCCCACGTCACCATCGTCACGGCCTTTCCGGAGTTCTTTGGGGATTTCCTCTCCACGAGCATCCTTGGGCGCGCCGTGAAGAACGGTCTCGTCCGGGTGGACCTCGTGGACCTGCGGGAGTTTGGCAGGGGAGGGTACCGTCAGATTGATGATTACGCCTTCGGCTCAGGGGGGATGGTCCTTGCGGCCCCGCAGCTTCTGGACGCGCTCAACGAGGCGCGGAGGCGGGGCGGAGGGGAGCCCTTTGTGGTCTACCCCTCGCCGCAGGGAGCCCTCTTGACGCAGGATATCGTCGAGACCCTGGCGCAGCAGGAACACGTGGTGATCTTCTGCGGCCATTACGAGGGGATGGACGAGCGCTTTGTTGAGCGCGAGGTGGATCTGGAGGTATCGGTGGGGGATTGCGTCCTCACAGGCGGAGAGATCCCGGCCATGATGATCGTGGACGCGATATCCCGTCTGGTGCCCGGCGTGGTTGGCCGGGGCGGGCCGGCGGGAGGGGAGCTGAGCTCCGCGGTGGCGGAGGACTCCTTTTACCGGGGGATGCTGGACCATCCGCACTACACGCGGCCCGCCTCCTGGGAGGGGCTGGACGTCCCGCCAGTGCTCCTGAGCGGGAACGAGGCGGAGGTGTTGGCCTGGCGTCGGGCCCGTGCGGTGGAGCGGACCTTGTCCCGCCGCCCGGATCTTCTCGCCCGTGCCGCGATTGGGGACTATCTCGCGGGCGGCGTCTATCTCGCGGCGAGGCTGACGGAAGGGGAAAGCCTGGAGGCTCTGGCTGCCCTCTCCGGGTTGTGCCGCTTCTATGGGCTGGGACGTCCCTTCCTGATGGTTTCGGACCCTGAACGGCGGCGGGCGCTCGGTCGCGAGACGACGCCGCTGGACCCCGCCCCGCGGATTGTGGGGGGATGGCGTCGCCTTCTGGAGTGGATACGGAGCCATGAGGGGGACGCGCCCCTGCTGACGGTGCAGGTCCAGTCCGGGCCGGTGGAGGGAGCCCTTCATTGCCTGGAGGTCAAGCGCCGCTGCCTGGAGTGGCGGGGCCCCGTCCTGTTCCTCCTCGCCGGGGGGGAGGGGCCTGAGGAGGGCGAAGTCCTCGTCACCTCCCTGATGCGCGGGCCGGAGGATTTGCCCCTGGAGGTCAGGGCGGCGATCGCCCTGGATCGTTTTCTGGGGAAGCGTTGATTTAAATTTAGTTTTAGGAGGAAGTAAAGTTGAACGTAGTGGACCTTGTTCAGAAGAAGTACCTTAAGGCGGAGCCCGCGCCGGAGTTCCGCCCCGGCGACACCCTTCGCGTCCATGTGAAGATCAAGGAGGGCACCCGCGAGAGGATTCAGGTTTTTGAGGGGATCGTCATCGCGCGTCAGCACGGCGGTCTGGACGAGACCTTCACCGTGCGGAAGATCTCCAACGGCGTGGGCGTCGAGAGGATATTCCCGCTGCACTGTCCCTCGATTGAGAAGATCGAGGTCCAGCGGAGGGGGAAGGTGCGCCGGGCGAAGCTCTACTATCTGCGCAAGCTCAGCGGCAAGGCCGCGCGCATCAAGGAGCGCCGCGAGTTCTAAATCTAGATGTCCTTATACGTCAGCCCCTGGGCTCCCGTACGGAGCGAAGGGGCTGATTTTTTGGGACTGTTAAGCCCTCGGCAAGCCGCCTGGCAATTTTATTAATTTTATCAATCGTCGGCGGCCTCGTCCTGGGCCTTGTAGCCGCACTGGGCGCAGAACCGAGTCCGGCCCCGCCGGAAGAGCTCCGCCCCGCACTCGGGGCAGCGCTCGCCCACCGGCTGGTTCCAGGAGATGTAGTCACAGTCGGGGTAGCGCGAGCAGCTATAGAACGTACGGCCCTTCTTGCTCTTGCGCCTGACGACCTCGCCCCCGTGCGTCTCGCCGCACTTGGGGCACTTCACGCCGACGGTCGCGAGGATCGCGCGGGTGTAGCGGCAGTCGGGGTAGCCGCTGCACGCGATGAACTCGCCGAACCGGCCCCGCTTCTTCACCAGCGGCTTGCCGCACTCCGGGCAGTCCTCGCCGATGGGCTCCGGCTCCGGCAGGGGGACCCGGCTGGCCCCCTGAGCCTCCTCGACGGTGTGGGAGAACTCGCCCCAAAACTCGCGCACCACGTCCAACCAGCGGCGCTGAGCCTCCTCCACCTCGTCCAGCTCCTTCTCCATCTGGGCGGTGAAGCCCGCGTCCACGATGGAGGAGAGGTCCTTCCGGTTGAAGTACTTCATCAGGAAGTCGTCCACCGTCATGCCCAGCGAGGTTGGACAGAAGCGCTTCTCGTCATTCTTCTCCACGTAGCCGCGCACGTCCAGCGTGCCGGCAATGGTCGCGTAGGTGGAGGGACGGCCCACGCCGTTCTCCTCCAGCGTCTTGATGAGGGTGGCCTCGGAGTAGCGTGCCGGGGGTCGGGTGAAGCGCTGCTCCTTCTCCGCGGAGGTGGGAGTGAGGGGCTCGCCCTCATGGGCCGGGGCGATCTGCTCGCCCTTCAGGTCCAGCGGCCAGAGGGCGCTCCAGCCGTCGAACACCAGGCTCTCGCCCTCCTGGTGCAGGCCCGCCCGCCCCGCCTCGGCCCGCAGGCTGGCCCGCGCCGTGACGGCTGGGCTCATCTGGCAGGCGACGAACCGACGCCAGATGAGATCGTAGAGGCGGAACTGCTCCGGGGTCAGGATGTCCTTGACGGAGGCCGGGGTCAGGCTCACGTCCGTGGGGCGTATGGCCTCATGGGCGTCCTGCGCCCGGCCGGGAGCCGCGTAGTGGTTGGGCTTCGCCGGCAGGTGACGGGGGGAGAAGTTCTGCGCGATGTAGTCCCGGCAGGCGGTGAGCGCCTCGTCGGAGAGTCGCAGGCTGTCCGTGCGCATGTAGGTAATCATGCCGACGTGGCCGCGCCCGGGGAGGTTCAGGCCCTCGTAGAGCTCCTGGGCCACGCGCATGGTGCGCCGCGGGGCCATGCTCAGGCGGCGCGACGCCTCCTGTTGGAGCGTGCTGGTACGGAAGGGGGCCGGCGCGGCGCGGGAGCTCTCCTTCATTCGAAACTCCGAGACGCGCAGGGGGTTCCCCTTAACCTCGGCCAAAATCTCGTCGGCCTTCTCCTCGGTGTTGATGAGCAGGGGCAGGCTGCCCTTCATGAGGGACTTTCCGTCCAGGCGGTCGACCTTCAGCTCATAGGCGCGTCCGTCCTCCTGAAGCTCCGGGGGACGCTTCGCCCCCCGGAAATCCTCAACGGCGGACGCCTTCACGGTGATGACCCAATAGGGGTCGGGGACGAACCGCTGTATCTCGCGCTCCCGCTCGCAGATCAGGTTGAGCGCCACGGACTGCACGCGCCCCGCGGAGAGCCCATAGCGAATCTTCTTCCAGAGCAGGGGGCTGAGGGTGTAACCAACGAGGCGGTCCAGGACGCGCCGGGCCTGCTGAGCGTCCACCTTGTTCAGGTCGATGAAGTCCGGGGCCTGGACGGCGCTGCGCACGGCTCCCGCCGTGATCTCGTAGAAGCGGACGCGGCATTTCTCGGACGTGTCCAGCCCCAGGACGTCGGCCAGGTGCCACGCGATGGCCTCGCCCTCCCGGTCCGGATCGGACGCCAGGAGGACGTTCGACGCGCTCTGGGCCAGGGAGGCAAGCTCGTTCTTCAGGGCGGCCTTGCCCTTGACCAGGATGTACTCCGGCTTGAAGTCGTGCTCGATGTCGATGGCCATCCGGCTGCGCGGCAGGTCGCGGATGTGCCCGATGCTGGCCCGGACGACGTAGTCCTTCCCCAGGATGCCGGAGAGCGTCGCGGCCTTCGAGGGCGACTCCACGATGACGAGAGTCTTGCCCGTCGCCGCGGCCCGTTTTGTCCCCGTCCTCTTCGCGGACGCGGCTTTGGGGGCCGCCGTCTTCTTTGCCGCGGCCTTCCTGGTGGCCTTCGCGGCAGCGGCCTTCACCGGCTTGACATCCTCCGCGGAGGCCGCCTTCTTCCCTCCGGGGGCGTTCCTGCTGGCCGGGCTCATCGAAGCCCCCGGCTCTCTGATCGAAGCTCTGATTGAAGTTCAGATTGAAGCTCAGGGGGCTGCTTTGCCCCTTTGAACCCTCCGCCCTGAAGTCTTTGAAGCTGCCTGCTGCATGTTCTTCTCAAAGGAATTTCCCCTTACACCTTGTTCTTTGTGGAAGTTCAGGGGACGGCCTCCGCCCCCCTGAACCCTCATCGCGCCTCCACGGCCCTCCTTTTGAAGCTCAGAGGAGCGCTTTGCCCCGCCCCTCGCGAGGGGGCCCCCCGATCGTGCCCCAAAGACGCTGAGGGTATTTATACCATACTTTGCGGCGTTTGGGGGGAACCTGCGCGAGGTTTTCAAAATTTGGGAGGACTAATATATGGCTGTGGAAAAGTCAAGACTTGATTTTTTTTGCTTCATTCCTTCGTCCACAGCTTCCACTTATCCACATTTTGGCCTAAAACGACGCTGGGATAACGCCTTATGGATTTTTATCCACCGTGTTATCCACTTATCCACATCGAGCGACGCGGAAAATTTTTTCGACCCGCTGGAAAATCTTGGGGTCGGGACGTCAAAGTTCCCCCAAAAATTCCTCAAATTTCTTCCGCTGGGCTTATAATCTATGTGCGTTTGTGTCGACGCCGTGTATATGCTCGTGAAATGGGGTTGTGCTCCTTGAGTTTTGTAAGGTCTTTAATAAAATTTCTGCTCGTCCTCGCCCTCCTGCTCCTCGCGGCGGGGGCTGGACTCTTCTGGCTCCCGACGGGCTCGCTGCTGCTGCCCATCGCACGGTACTTTGGGGAGGGGATGGTCCCTGAGGTGCGGATAGGCGGCATCGACGGCTCGCTCCGGCAGGGATATGCCGTCACGGGGGTTGAAATCCTCTCAGGGGACGAGACCTACCTGACGCTCAGCAGGGCCGCCGTGAGCCCGGATTGGGACCTTATCCTGGCGGGAAGCCCCTGGCTCAAGGCCGTGGAGGTGGAGGGCTTCAGTTCCGATGTGGCGCACCTGCAGGCCCTGGCGGAGCATTTCAGCGGCGGAGAGAAGGAAAAGGAGCAAGAGGCGCCCTCCTCGCTCTCGCTCGCCATCCGGCCGCTGCGGGTTTCGGTGCGGGACATCCATCTTGCCTCGCCCGAGGCGGAACTTGACCTTGCCTCCCTGCTCCTCAGCGAGGACGGCCGCCTGGCACTCCGCGCCCAGGTGCGAGGGGCGCAGCCCGAGGCCGTCCTGCCCCTCGAGGCGGACGCGCAGCTCGGCTTTGAGCCCCTTGAGCTCGTCTCCTCGGACCTTCGCATCGGGAAAGGGACCGGCTCTCTGAGGGGGACGCTGGAGCCCCCCTTCGACTTTCGCGCGGACCTGACCGCCCTGCCCATTGAGATGTTCATGGCGTTTGTCCCGGACAGCCCCGTTCAGGCGGCCGGCCGCGTGGATGGGCGCGTGTTCCTCAAGGGGGACGACGCCTCCAGCCTGGCTGCCTCCGGCGTGCTCTCCGTGCCGCGGAGCGTCGTCAACGGCATCCCGCTGAGCTTCCGGGCCCCGTGGAGCTGGGATGGCGGTGTCTTCCTCCTGGACGGCGCCACCCTCAAGACGAAGGCCGCCGCGCTGGAGCTCACAGCCTCCGCGGACCTGAGCGGCGGGGTGGAGTTGGGGCGCCTCCTGGCCCGTGGAGAGGCCAGGAACATCTCCCTGCGCGAGATAGGGCGTATCGCCGCGCCGGATGCCGGGCTCTCCGGTGAGGGGGGGGAGGTTCGCTTTGAGCTTGCCGCCGGGCTCGACGGGGACCTGGAGAAGGTCGCGGGTGAGCTTGCCGCGCGCCTGCCTGAGGTCTCGGCGGCCGGGGTGAGGCTCATCAAGGGGCTTTCTGCGGGCGTCCGGCTGGCGCCCGGGGAGGCCCCCAGGCTGTCCTGCACGGGCGAGGTCTTCGGCGGCAAGCTCTTTGGGCGAGCGGAGGTGTCGCCGTCCGGAGGGGACGTCCGTCCCGAGGCGATTCTGTCCCTGGTGGGGCTTGATCTCGCCACCCTGGCCGCCGCCTTCCCCGCTGCGGCCGGCGCGAAGCCCGTCGGAAAGGTGGGGTTGACCGTGCGCGTCGCCCAGGACCTCTCCGTCACGGGCAGCCTGACCTCCGACCGACTCTCCGCCGCGGGGGTTGTCCTCCAGAAACTTGCGGCCGGCCTCGACTATCATTACAAAAAGGATATGGCCGCCGGCCGGGTGACGCTGGGTCAGCTCTCGGCCGCCGGCGTCACCGTCCAGGACCTGGCGGCGGCCCTCAGCTATAAGGGCGGCCTTGCCGTGCTGGACTCCCTGACGGGCAGGCTGGCCAAGGCCTCTATCTCCGCCTCCGGCTCGGCGGACGTGAAGAAGCGGACGCTGGACTTTAAGGCCGGGATACAGAACCTGGACCCGCGCGCCATCCCCCAGCTGAGGGAGGCGGGGTTCCGCGGGCTTTGCGAGCTGAGGGCGGCGGCGGAGGGCCCCTTCTCGAACCCGCGCGCGTCTGTCCGCCTGAGAGGCTGGAACAACAGCGTGGCGGGCATATCTCTGGGCAACCTCGACGTGTCCGTGAACTATGCGGATAACCGGGTGAGCATCCCGGAGACCCGGCTCCGGCTGCCGGGGGGGACGGTAAGTTTCGGGGGCAGCGCCGCTCTGAACGGAACGGAGCCGCGGCTGGACGTCGCCGCCTCTACCACGGCGTTTGACCTCGCGCGGATGGCCCGGGCGCTGAAGGTTGAGGAGCCCGTGAGCGGGACGGTGCTGGGCCGCGTGAGCGTCAGGGGACCTTTGAGCGCAGCTGCGGTCGCGGCGGACCTGCGTGCGGACAACGTGAGGGTTGGCAGAAAACTTCCCGAGGGCCGGGGGGAGATCAGCGTGCCCTACGTGGTTTTCAGCGCCCACGGGAACATGGGGCGTGTGGACGTGGACAGGTTGGAGGCGCGGCTCAACGGGGCGCTCATCAGGGGGAACGGCCGCTTCGAGGCGGGGAAAAAGGATCTGATGTCCAGCGCGGTCAGCCTGGGGCTCGATGTGAAGGGGCTGGAGCTGCGCCCGCTCCTGAACCAGTTTATGGACAAGTCGCCGGTGGACGGCGCGCTGGACGGGAGCCTGATCCTTAAGGGGACGCTGGCGAAGCCCACCCTCTCCGCGGAGGTCACCTCGCCCCTGACCATCAATAAGATGACGATCGACGCCATGGCCCTGCACGTCACCGCGCCCTCGGCGGAACACTACAGGCTGAGCGCCAGCGGCAGGATGCAGGACTTCACCCTGGCCGTGGACGCGGACGTTCGGAGGAAGGGCAGCGGGTGGAGTTACTCCGTGGCGACCCGGCCTGTGAACGTGGGCCAGCTCGCCGCCGTCATGGCCCCGGAGGCGAAAGGGATGGTCGCCGGGGCCGCGACGGTGAAGGCAAGGGGGACCGCGCCGGGGAACGGGCCCATCGATATTCATCTGTCCATGCCCAGGCTGACGGCCATAGACAAGGTGACGGTCAGGGATATCTCCGTCCCCGTCCGAGTGATGCCTGCCTCCAGCAAAATCCAGGTGAAGGACGCGCGCGCCGTGATCAGCGACGGTGTCATCCGTTCCGGCGTGGACGTTGACCTCTCAAATTCCACCTGGAAGGGCAGCGTGACCCTTCGGGGTCTGGACATGGGCAAGCTGGCCGCGCCCTTCCTGCCGGAGGGGGAGCTGGTGGGTTCCGCGGACGCCGACGTCACGATGAAGGGGAGCTTCGGCACGTTCCCCACGTCCTTCGCCAGGGGCAGCTTCTTCACCAGCAGCGGCTATCTGCATAAGGTGTCCGTGCTCGACAAGGTGAGTCCCGCGAAGCGCCTCAGCTTTGAGAGCATCCGCAGCACCTTCTTCTGGAACGGGGCTGACCTTTTCCTCAACCCCGGCACTCAGGTAACCGCCGGGCCGGATGAGCCGCTCTACCGTTACTTCTCCATCAACGGGGCGATGGGGATCCCCGGCAAGGGGCTGAATTTGCTGTGCCAGGGGCGCTTTGACCTGAAGATACTGGACCAGCTCCTGGGCACGATGAAGGGCGTGTTCCAGTACATGACCGGCAGCCTCACCGGCAATGGGAACTTCCTGCGCGACGCGGTGGGGCGCGCGCTGGGCGTGAAGAAGCGCGACTATCAGGACGTCTCCTTCACCCTGGCCAACAGTTGGCAGGAGCTCCGCCTGCTGAACCTGAAGACCACCAAGTCCATCCAAGATATCCTGCCCATTGAGCAGCTTAACAAGTCGGAGGAGCAGCAGAAGGACGATAAGCAGTTCAAGCTGCACCTCAAATTCCCGGCGGGGCCCGGCAGCAGGAATCCTGAGGACACCTCGACGGAGGATCAGTTCAAGGAGCAGCTCATCGACAACCTGTTCAACATTGGAAGCTGACCGGGGAATCGAAAAACTATCCCCACCCTCAGGGCGGGGACAAAGGCGAGGGGGTGTTACTTCTCCTTCTTCCAGAGCCCGCGCCTGGCCTTGCGGGCCTCCTCCTGAAGCCGGACGAACAGGTCCGCGTGGCGCGAGTTGGGCTGGATGGTCATCACCTTCGCGTACCCCTCAAGCAGCAGACGGGCATTAAACATCCCGCGCCGGATCGCCGCCTCGCCGGCGGATGGGGGCTCCAGCCACACATAGGCCAGGTGGCGTTGGTAACGATCCAGGGGGGAGACGTCGTACTCCAGCCAGATATGTTTGCCCGTGAGCTCCTTCTTGGTGAAGGCGCTGGCCTCCGGGCCGTAGAACTGCACCTCTTTGTTGGGGTGGACGGTCTCCGGAGTGTCTACGCCGAGGAGCCTCACCCGCCGTGCCTGCCCGTCCACCTCCGCCACGAGGGTGTCGCCGTCCACGACGCGCGTGACGGTGGCCTCCAGCCTGTCCCCAACCTGGGACGCTGCCGGGGCCGTTTTGCCGTTTCCGGACGGGGTCTCCCGCTGCTCCACCGCCGTCCCGCCCAGGATCGACTGCAGGAGCTCCTCGAGGGAGACGTCGTGGCCCGACAGCCGGGCCGCCCCCCAGCCCACGAGCAGAACCAGCAGGACGACAAGGAGCTGTTTCGGGCTCATCTGGGCCAGCTGCGAAAGGCCCTGTTTCCGGAGTTTCTGATTTTGACGTTCTCTCGCCATGTGTGTGGCCGCACCTCCATCTTTAAATGGTCCAAATTGATAAGACCTTAAGGTAAAATATACCACGGGTCATGAATTTTAAAAGGGGAGTGGATCGTATGACGCGCAGAGAGAATTGGGAACGCCGCGCCTCCGGCAGGCCGGTGACGCGGAGGAGCGGGAATGTCCTCCTCAAGTGCCTGCTGGGGCTTGTCCTCCTGCTCGCCGTCGTGGGCGGCCTCCTGTCCTTTGTGAATATTGGGGGCGGCCTTATCCTGGATATCGCTCAGAAGACGCTCAAGGAGCAGCTCAACCTGGATCTGACGGCCTCCGGGGTCAGTGGGAATCCCGTCAGGGGCTACACCCTGCACGATTTTGCCCTCGCCATTGCCGGGGGCGATAAGGTCCTCTCCGCGAAGTCCCTGTCCGCCAGGGTGAACTTTGGCGCGCTGCTCCGAGGGGTGGTCCGCCTGGCTGAGGTGGCCGTTGGCGGTGTCGAGATGGACCTGGACCAGTTCATCGCGGACGTCCAAAAGATCAAGCTGCCGGAGAGCGAGGGGGGAAGCTCGGAGATCCCCGTCGACCGCATCAGTCTGGTGGATAGCCGCTTCACCTCCAAGTGGGGCACGGTGGACGTCGCGGAGGTCGGGGCCAACATCCGGGGCACGGTCCTGGACGTCGATGTGGACGGCCGGGTGAATGGCATCCCCGTCAAAGGCGGCGCGGACCTGGATGTGAGCAATGGCGTCCTCATCAACCGCTCGGACGTGAGCTTCGGCAGGGGAAAAATCCTGGCGACCGGCGGCGTCCAGCCCGTCTCCCCCACGGACAAGACCAACGCGCTCGACCTCCGCGGCTCGGTGCAGGGGCTGAACCTGAAGGAGCTCACCGCGCTGTGGCCCGCTGTCCTCAGGCCCGATGACTACGATGGGACAGCCGGACTGAATCTCGAGGCCTCCGGGACCAGCGAGACGCTCAAACTCTCCGGCACGGTGAGCTACAACGGGACGAAGATCAGCGGTTATCCCGTCGAGCGCGTTGAGGCCGGCGTGAGCTATTCGGGCGGGCGCGTCACCGTCAGCGACATCCAGGCCTCCATCCTGAACGTGCCCATCAACGGGGAGATGGCCATCGCGACGCATCCCGGCGAGGTCCCATCCGTCATGCTCAAGCTGGACGCGAGCGACGCGGCGCTGGATGGCCTGGATAAGGCCCTCCGCATCCCTGAGCTCAAGGGGTTGGGCGGGCGCATCGCGTCCTTCAGCGCGAACATTCAGGGCCCCGCCAACGCCTTGAACGGGACCGTGAACCTCTCCGCTCCAAAGGTCAGCTACGAGGGAAAGGCCGTCACCAACATCGCGGCGCAGCTCAAGCTCGCCAAGGGAGACACCGCAAGCATCAACAGCAAGTTCAATTTTGAGGGGGCGCAGGGCTACATTCAGGGGAGCGCCGCCTCCCTCCTCACGGCCCCGAGGCTGGACCTGACGGGCAACCTCAACGACCTTGACGTCGGGCGCGTGGCGGATATGATCCCGGACTCATCGCAGTACGGCCTGGCGGGGAAGCTCACCGCCGTCCTGTCCCTCAAGGGCAGCCTGGCGAACCCCGTCCTCTCCGGCACGCTCAGCAGCCCGGCCCTCTCCGGCTGGGGGCAGAAGCTGGACAAGCCCTCCGTGGCCTTTGGCTTCGCGAACAACGTCCTCACCCTTCAGAAGAGCAGCGGGACGCTGAACGGGATGCCCATCAACCTCTCCGGCACGGTGGGGCCGCTCACCTCGTCTGCCCCGGACGTCAACATTAACGCGACGGTCACGATCTCCCCCGCGGCTCTGAAGGCCTACGTGCCCGACATCGGGAGTTATGGCCTTAAGGGGAACGTCAACGCTGGGGTGAAACTTCAGGGCAAGCTCCCCAGCCCCTCCGTGAACCTTGTGGCCTCCTCCGCGAACCTCCAGGCCCTGGGGATGCTCTCGGCGAAGGACATTGAGGTGACAACGGCGCTGGGCGGCGACCTGACAAAGCTCGATAAGATATCCCTGAACGCGAGGGCCGGCAGCCTCACGGCCAGCGGCGTGACCTTCTCCGATCTGACCGCGAAGGTGGAGAAGGACGGCGACCGGGTCACCCTCTCCAGCCTCGGTGCGAGAAGCGGCAGCGGCAGCGTCAAGGGCTCCGGCACGGCCTCTCTCGCGGGGGCGGGCAAGCTGGACCTCGCCTTCGCGCTCGACAAGCTGGCGCTTGGCCCCCTGGCCGCGGCCTCTGGCCTGAACCTGAAGGGCACGCTCACCGGCTCTCTGAAGGTCTCCGGAACGGCCTCCGACCCCGCCATCACCTTCACCGGCAGCGCGCCCTCCGTCACCGCGGAGGGGCTCACCCTCACCAACCTGGCGGCGGACGTCTCCGGAACGGCGAAAAGCCTGAAACTCAACAACTTCAGGGCCGAGGTGGAAGGCGCCCCCCTGACGGCCACCGGCGCCGTGCAGCTCAGTCCCGCGCTGAACGCGAACATAGCCATCCGCGGCAAGGGGCTGGACCTGGCGGCCCTGACGAAGGACTACCCGGACCTGAAGGGGCAGCTCGCGGGCAAGGCCGACCTGGCCTTTGACTTTGCCAGCAGCGCCAAGGGGAACTCCGGCAAGGGCTCGCTGACGTCATCGGCGGTCAGGGCCTTCGGGCTGACCCTGTCCGGCGTCAACCTGCCGCTCTCGCTCTCGGGGAACACCTTCGCCTCCTCCGGCGGCACGGCCAAGGCCTATGGCGGCACGGCGAAGAACACACTGACCTACGACCTGTCCAAGTCCAGCTTCACGGAGCAGCTTGAGGCGAACGGCGTCGACGTCAACGCCCTGCTCCAGGATGTCACGGGCGGGCTGGGCGGAAAGATCACGGGGCAGGGCAAGCTGAGCCTGAAGCTCTCCGGCAGCGTGGGCAAGAAGGTCAGCTACTCCGGCAGCGGGCAGTTCTCCATGGGCTCCGGGGGCATCACGGGTTTCAAATGGCTGGACCTCACCACGAGCCTCTACGGCACGAAGGGCATCCAGTACGCCAACGTCACCGCGCCGTTCGCGATCCAGACCGGCAAACTGATCCTGAAGGCCGGGGCCATCGCCAACGCGCCGAAGAACAACCCGCTCTACATCTACGCCAAACTGCCCCAGGACGGAGCCGTCAACTTCGACACGACGCTCAACATCGTGGCGGAGGGCAGCCTCAATTATCAGCTCATCAACGCGCTGGTCGGCGGCGGCAAGGGCAGCCTGGAGGGGCTGAGCAGCGTGCTGAAGGGCGGGAACAGCCTGGAGCAGGGGCTGAAGCAGGTCCTTGGCGGCGGGGTGAAGGGCGCAAAGGAGGCCGGAGCCGAGGCGGACTTCCGCGTCGTGAGCCTCAGGATCGCGGGGAAGGCGGCGTCCCCCTCCCTTACGCTGCTCAAGCTCGGCGAGTCCACGAAAAAGAGCGCCAAGCAGGACGAGAAGGATTCGTCCGCGAAGCAGAGCGCGGCTCAGCAGAAGCAGTCTCAGAAGCAACAGGCGGTCAAGAAGGAGGAGGCTGTGAAGAAGGCGAGCGACAAGGCCGTGGACAAGCTGGTTGACGCGCTCATCCCGGGGAGTAAAAAACAGCAGAAGGACCAGGGGAGCAGCGCCAAGCAGCAGGTTCAGCCGGCGCAGCAGAAGAGCAGGGAGGACCAGGCCAAGGACAAGCTCAAGGAGGAGCTGAGCAAGGGGCTCCAGAAGGGGCTGGGCGGGCTTTTCAAGAAGTGACTTGGACTGCACTTGATTGCGATTTTTTATTCTGCCATAATGCCCTGCATGACGATCGTGAGGGGAGGAAGGGCGTATGCCGGGCGATGAGTCTTTAGGAAAAGAGCGTATAGGGCGGCTGCTGTTTACGTTTGCGGTCCCGATGATGTTTTCCCTGGTCCTGAGCGCTGTCTATAACATGGTGGACCAGATCTTCATCGGGCGGGGTGTGGGCTACCTGGGGAACGGGGCCACAAACGTCATCTTCCCTCTGATGCAGATCGCCCTCGCGTTTGGGTTCATGTTCGGCGACGGGGCCGCGAGCTGCATGAACTTGTGTATGGGCGAGAATAAACCGGACGAGGCGAGGCGCGCCATGGCTGGAGGGATCTTCGCCTCACTCGTTGCCGGGGGCGCGCTCTCCGTCCTTTTGCCGCTGTTCATGGCGCCGCTGTGCCGCGTGTTCGGCGCGACGGAGCTGGTCATGCCCTACGCGCTGGACTACGGTTACATCATCTGCGCCTGCACGGCCTTCGGCCTGTTCGACGCGGTGACGATGAGCCTGATCCGCGCGGACGGCAGCCCCGGCTTTGCCATGCTGGGGCTCGTCGCGGGGTGTGTCACCAATCTGATCGGCGACCCCATCGCGATCTTCGTCCTGGGCATGGGGGTCAGGGGCGCGGCCTGGGCGACGGTGCTGGGCCAGGCCGTCAATGCGGTTCTGAACGTCTGGTACTTGAGCGGGCATACCAGGTCCGTCCACTTGGATAAGACCGCGTTCAGAGGCTGCCTCCGTTCCGTGGGGAAGATCGCCCGGCTGGGTTTTTCGAGTTTTGTGGGGCAGGTCGGTTTCATCGTGGTCCTGTTCGCGCAGAACAACCTGCTGGTGCGCTACGGGGCTCTGAGCAAGTACGGGGCGGAGATCCCCATGGCGGCGCTCGGCGTGACGATGAAGTTCTTCACGGTGCTGTTCTGTGCCGTGATCGGCGTGGCGGCTGGAGCGCAGCCCATCTTCAGCTATAACTACGGCAGCCGGGACTACGGCCGCGTGCTCGGAACCTTAAAGATGGTCCTGCTGGTCTCGTTATGCGTTCTGGGCTTTGCCACGGCCTGGTTCCAGCTTGCGCCGCGGAGCATCGTCAGGCTTTTTGGCTCGGGAGACACGCTCTACGACGAGTTTGCGGTCAAATGCCTCCGGATATTCCTGGCCCTGATCATCATGGATACCTTTGAGATCGCCGGCAGCATCTTCTTCCAGGCGATCGGCAAGCCCCTGCATGCCACTGTCCTCATCATGACGCGTCAGATCATCCTTCAGGTCCCGGCGATGGTCATTTTTGCGCGGCTGTACGGCGTGGAGGGCATCCTCTATGCCGGGCCGGTTGACAGCCTTCTGGTTGGCATCATGGCGGCCTTCCTCCTTTGGAGGGAGGGGCGGAGGATGAGTCGGCGGGCGGCGCCTGCCGTCGGGCAGCGCTGAGGCAGGGAGAAATCAGAAAAAGGAGGAGAACAATGACGCAGCAGACGGCCCTGGAGGCGCGCTATAAATACATGACGGAGACGCCCATCCCGGCGCTGATCGGGGCGCTCTCGATCCCCACCATCATCAGCATGATGGTGACGAACCTTTACAACATGGCGGATACGTTCTTCGTGGGGCGCATCTCCACCCAGGCGACCGCCGCTGTCGGCGTCGTCCTGTCGATGATGAACATGATCCAGGCCGTGGGCTTTTTCTGCGGGCATGGGTCAGGGAACTACCTGTCGCGCAAGCTGGGCGCGGGGGAGATGCGTGAGGCGGAGGAGATGGCTGCGACGGGCTTCACCCTGGCCTTCCTGCTGGGGACGCTCATCCTGTTCGCGGGGCTCATCAACCTGGAGGCGCTCTCCTACGCGCTGGGGGCCACGGATACCATTGTCTATGACACGCAGAGCTATATGCGGGTCATCCTTTACGGCGCGCCGCTGATGACCTCCCAGCTCGTGGTGAACAACCAGCTCCGCTTCCAGGGCAGCGCGGTCTACGCCATGGTGGGCCTGGTGAGCGGCGCGGTGCTGAATATCGCGCTGGATCCGCTGTTTATCTTCGTCTTTGGCATGGGCGTGGCCGGCGCGGCCTGGGCAACAACCCTCAGCCAGCTCGTGAGCTTCTGCATCCTGCTCTTTGGCAGCACACGGGGGCCCAACCTCCACCTCAGGCCCAAGAACATCCGGCTGAACGCCCATTACCTGCTGCAGATCGTCAATGGGGGCACGCCCTCCCTCTTCAGGAACGGCCTGCTCAGCATCTCCAGCATCATGATGAACCACATGGCGGGAGTGCTGGGAGGGGACGCGGCCATCGCGGGCATGTCCGTGGTCAACCGGGTGATGTTGTTTGCGAACTCCGCGCTGATCGGTTTCGGTCAGGGCTTCCAGCCCGTTTGCAGCTACAATTATGGGGCAAGGCTGCACGGGCGTGTCAAGGAAGGGTACAAGTTTTGTGTTCGCTATGGGACGTTGTTCCTGATCCTGGTGGCCCTCCTGTGCTCCGCCTTCTCGGAGGAGATCGTCCGGTTCTTCCGTCATGACCCGGAGGTCGTCGCCATCGGAAGCGCTGCGCTGCGCTGGCAGATGTTCACGCTTCCCCTGAACGCCCCCTTCATGATGTCCAACATGATGCTCCAGTCCATCGGCAAGGGTGTGCAGGCGACGGTCATCGCCTCGGCCCGCTCCGGTCTGTTCTTCATCCCCGCCCTCCTCATCCTTACGCGGTTCTTTGGCCTCTTGGGGGTCGAGACCGCCCAGCCCTGTGCGGACGTTTGCGCCATCACCCTCACCGTCCCCATGACCTGGCTCGTGTGGCGCGGCATGAACGACGTCAAGCGCCTTTGAGACAGGCACGAAGGCGAGGGAAAAGGGTGTGGGCCCGTTTGCGGGGTCCTTTTGTTGGTCAAAACATGAGTTTTTTGGTTTACAATATTCTGATATTGTGTTATATCTTATGTGGAAGGGGGAACGCATATGCCGGCAAAAAAAACAGCAGCGTGGAGGGGCATCCGGGAGGAGCTCCTTCGTGTCTTTGAGGAGCGCAGGGGGGAGTACCTCTCCGGCGAGGCGATCGGGCAGCGGCTGGGCGTCTCCCGTGCCGCGGTGTGGAAGGCGGTGGAGGCTCTTCGGAGGGAAGGCTACCGTTTCAGCGCCGCGACGCGAAGGGGCTACGCCCTCGACAACACAAGTGACATCTTGACGGAGGAGGGCATCCGCGCGCATCTGTCGCAGGACAGCCCAGTGAGCAGGGTGATCTGCCTGGAGACGGTGGACTCCACGAATAACTACGCCAAGCGCCTGGCGCTGACGCGCGTTGAGAACGGGACGCTGGTCGCCGCCAACCAGCAGACGGCGGGAAAGGGCCGCCGGGGACATTCCTTCATGTCACCGCCGGGGACGGGGCTCTACATGAGCCTGGTGCTGCGCCCGACGGCGGCCATGGAGCGGTTCCAGATGATCACCGTGGCGGCTGCCGTGGCCGTGTGTCTCACTCTGGAGGAGCTGACGCAGGAGAAGCCGCTTATCAAGTGGGTGAACGACATCTACCTCCGGCGCCGGGAGACGGGGGAGGAGCTGAAGATCTGCGGCATCCTGAGCGAGGCCGTGAGCGATGTTGAGACCGGAAGCATTGAGAGCGTGGTGGTGGGCCTGGGGCTCAACGTCACGACACGGAACTTTGGCGAGCTGAAGGGCATCGCGGGATCCCTTTTCCCGAAGGGAGTGGGGAGAAATCAGATTGCGGCGGGGATTGCGGAGCATCTGATGGACCTCGCGGGGCGCCTGGACGATCCGAAGCTGATACAGGAATACCGGGACCGGTCGCTTCTCCTTGGACGCGAGATCACCTACGCCCAGGACGAGCCGGCGGGAAGCCCTCAGAAGGAGACGGCGCACCGCGCCCTGGCAGTGGACATCGACGCGCAGGGAGGGCTTGTGGTGGAGAACAAAAAAGGAGAGCGGGTTACGCTGCGGTCCGGCGAGGTCTTTGAGGTCCAGTCGGTGCGCTGAGCCGGGAAGGAACGGGGTTTTTGTGAAAGAAAGAATTTGGGACATTCGGGACCTGGTGCTCTGCGCGCTGTTCGCGGCGCTGGTTGCCGTGGGGACGTTCATCAAAATACCGACGCCGCTTCTGCCGCTGACGCTCCAGACGCTCTCCGTGGTGCTGTCCGGGTTGGTGCTGGGACGCAGGCGGGGGGCTGTGGCCGTGGCGGTCTACGTCGTGGCGGGGCTCATCGGACTGCCGGTGTTCACGCAGGGTGGGGGGCCCGGCTACGTGCTGAACCCCACGTTCGGCTATATCGTGAGCTTCATCGCCGGAGCCTGGCTGGCGGGTTTCCTGGCCGAACGGCTGGCGCCCGGGCTGTGGAACTGGACGCTGGCGGGCGTGGCGGCCATCGCGCTGATCTACGCCATAGGCATCCCTTACTATTATCTTGTCGCGCGCTATTATCTTGGCAGGACGCTGGAGGCCGGTGTCCTGCTGTGGACCTTCGTGCTGATGCCGCTGCCTGGCGACCTCATCTCCTGTTTCGCCGCGGCGGTGCTCGTCCAGCGCCTTCGCGCCTTTATGCCCAACCGCTTCACCTGGAGGCGGTAAATCCCCGGAGGCCATCCTTCGCGCGCTTTTGCTTTTAGTTTAGTCCCTCACTGCTATAATATAATCGAAAAAGCTGTGAGGGGTTTTGCCCCTTGGCAGG
>JAFUYV010000118.1 GCA_017476945.1 Fretibacterium sp. | reverse complement strand
ATCCATAGCCCAGAGGTTGGAGGTCAGCGATAAGTGGGTTTACAAGGCGGCGAAACAGTACCGGGAGACAAAGCACTATGAGGTACGCAAGAGCCCCGGTCGCCCGCGTAAATTGTACGATAAGGATTTGAAGGCCCTTGCTGATTTAGTAAGACAGTTTCCTGACGCTACGCTTCATGAATTGAGGGAGAAGGGGGAACTGGATATCAGTATATCTTCGCTGGACCGTTATTTGCTGAGAATGAAGATAACGTTCAAATTGAGGGATAGGCGTTGCTATCGCGTTGCGGTAGGCAAAGCCATTCTCCGCGTCGAAAAACAAGTCCCTGTCCTCGTGGAAAATCTGATGCGTTTTCGATACCTCGCCGCAGTACTTGAGGATTTTTATGAGGACTCTCTTGTCTCTCTTATTCATATAAAACTACCTCATCCTGTTTAATATCCCGGACAAAATCAGGGTCGTCGCAGGTCCCCGTGATAACATCGACGTCTGCATTCAAGGCGTCCTTCATGTCCATATACAAGCCCGCCAAGCGCAAAAAGGCTATTCAACGTACCTTTTGATGTTAGAAAATCATAGTCGCTGTCGGGCCGTTCCTCCTCCCGCGCGCGGGAGCCGAAGAGCGACACCCTCTCGACGTCGTACTGTTCCGCGACGGGCCTGAAATGTCCTGCAAACGCTGAGGCTCCTCCGCCGTCATGGGAGACCGCCTCCTTTCAAGTCCCATTCTATCACGGCCTGCTGAAACCCCGCGCGGCGGATGGGCGGGGTAAAGTGGGGTAAAATATCCGTAGGGCGCGAGCGTGCGGCAGAGCGTTGGGATTTTGCGGGAGGTGATGGCGATAAGGCCGTTACGTTTGTATCTGGAGACGACCGTGTTCAATTATTATTTTGACGTGAACAGGGAAGGGCATGAGGACGTGGTGCGCCTCTTTGAGGCCATTGGCGCGGGACGCTATGAAGGGTATGCTTCCACATATGTTACGGACGAGTTGGAACAGGCTCCTGAGCCGAAACGCAGCGAGATGTTGGCTCTTGTTGAGAAATATAGCATCACCATTTTGGATTCTACGCCGAGCAGCGAACATTTGGCAGAACTTTACATAACAGAGGGGGTTATTCCTTCTTCACACTTTTTTGACAGCGCGCATATCGCAATGGCAGCTGCCTATGGACTTGATCTTGTGATTCCCTACAACTTCAAACATATTGCGCGGGACAAAACAAGACATTTGACCGCTGTCATTAATCGAGAAGAAGGCTATGACGCCATTATTATTTGCACCGCTGAGGAGGTCCTGAACCATGATTGACAGAATGACGGACACGTTGGAGGACGAGCTGGACGCAATTCGCCTCAGGCTTTACGAGGAGGTTAAGATGATGACGCCTGAGGAGCGCATAGTCCATCTTCGCACTAAAGCGGAACCCATCATGAAACAGTACAACCTGAAGTGGGCCACGCTCAAGCCCGTGAAGCCCCGCAGGCGAGAGCGTGCGGCGGATTAGACGAATTGCCCCGCCGGATAGGGGAAGAGGCTATGGAACAGACCGGGCGCATCGCGTTCATGGAGAACTGTCTCGACGAGGGCACGGCCGCCGTCCGGGGGCTTGAGGCGGCGCTGGACCGCTATCAGGAGGCGCGAAGGGCGATCCGCGCGGTCTCCGCTTACTATGGCAGCGAGGAGTGGCGCAGGGATTTTGAGGACGACGAGGCGGGCAAGCTCCCCGCGGACCTGCGGCGGGGGATCCTGACCGAGGACGCGGCCTACAATCTGCTGACGGAGGACCGCGAACTGCTGGTCCGCATGCTGGAGACAGCGGCGGCGGCTTTGCGGGATAAGTGAGGGGACAGGATGCGGCATGAAGGAGGGGCCATGATGTCAGGCGGCGGCGCCGGGCCCGTGGAGGGGAAAATCCGCGCGCTCCATCGCTTTGGGCAGAACTTCCTGGTGGACCGCGGTGTGCTGGCGGATATCGTCGGGCGGTCCGCGGCCGGGGAGGGGGACGTGGTGCTGGAGGTGGGGCCCGGCCAGGGGGTTCTGACCCGCGCGCTGCTGGAGCGCGGGGTGTCCTGCCTGCACGCTGTGGAGCTGGACGAGCGGCTGAGGCCGGGGCTTGAGGCGCTGGCCGCGGGGGAGCCGCGCCTGAGGCTCCACTGGGGCGACGCGCTGCGGGTGGACTACACGGCCTTCGACCCCTTCCCCAACAAGGTGGTTGCCAACATCCCCTACAACATCACGACGCCCCTGATATGGCGTCTTCTCGCCTTCGCGTACCTTGGCCTGACCTACCATTTATATATGGTGCAGAAGGAGGCGGCCGATCGTCTCACGGCCCCGGCGGACACGAGGGAGCGCTACCCCCTGGGGGTGACCCTTGAGGTGATGGGGGCCGTTACGCGCGTCCGGAAGGTCCCGGCGTCATGTTTTCGCCCCGCGCCGCGCGTGGAGTCCGCGCTGGTGGAGATCGTCATTCAAAGACATCATGAGCTTACGCGCGATCCTCTGTGGAGTGAGCTTCTGCACCGTGCCTTTGCCCACCGCCGCAAGACCCTGCTGAACAACCTGAGGGGGTTCAAAGGCCTTGGAGATTGGGCGGGCTTCCTGGCGGGGGCCGGGGTGGACCCTGGCGCCAGGGCGGAGGACCTTGAGGGGGAGAGGTGGCTGGAGCTCTGCCGGGCCCTGAAAGAACGGCTGGCGCTGAGCTGAAGCTCGGAGGGACACGCGGCGGACGTGTCAATATACAATATAAAATGTAAACGGCGGCTTTGGGCCGCCGTTTTTTACAGCTTCACCGGGAGGCTGGCTGGGGAAAAACTTATATGGATAAGGAGGAGTGAAACGATGAACGGGCAGATGGATGTCACGACAGGGCAGCTTATGGACGAGGCCATTCTTGAAAAATTCTTGACGTTCCTGAACGTCCGGCCCCGGTCGATAGCCGCTTACAGATATAACATCAAGGCGTTTTTTGATTATTTGTCCAGCCAGGGGATCGAAACCCCCAGGCGCGAACACGTGTTTGCCTACCGGGACTTTCTCATCGGGACGGGGAAACGGCACTCGACCGTGCGCGCTTACCTCATCGCCCTGCGGATATTTTTCCGCTGGTCCGCGTGTGAGGGGCTCTGTGACAACATTGCGGAGTATGTCAAGTTCAAGAAGCGTGACTATGAGCACCGGCGCGACGCGCTGACCGTGCGGCAGGTACGGGGGCTGCTGAAGAAGGTTGACCGCAGCACGCTCAGGGGGCTTAGAAACTACGCGATCCTGATGGTCATGGTGATTGGCGGGCTGCGCTGCATCGAGGTGTCGAGGGCAAAGGTCGGGGATTTGGTGAGGCGGGACGGCCGCACCGTCCTTTATGTTTACGGCAAGGGGCGCGACGACAGCGGCGCGGACTACGTCACGCTGCCCCGCACGGTCCGGTGTTCCATCCGCGAGTATCTGAGGCAGCGCGGGGGTACGGAGCGAGACGCGCCGCTCTTCGCTGGCACGGGGAACCGTCACAGGGACAGGCCGCTTTCGACGCGGAGCATCAGCAGGATCGTCAAGGACGCCTTGATCGACGCCGGATATAACAGCGACCGCCTGTGCGCCCACTCGCTCCGCCACACGGCGGTGACGCTGGCGCTGATGGGCGGGGAGACGCTGGAGGCCGTGAAGGAGTTTGCGCGGCACCGCAGCGTCAACACGACGCTCGTCTACAGCCATGCCCTTGACCGCGCGCACTGCACATGCACTCAGACGATAGAGAGGGTGCTCTTTGGCGGAAGGAGGCGCAAGAAGGCGAAGGCGGCTTCGGCAAGGGCTTAAAAATTCAGGACAGATTTTGCGCTGGAGGCACCCCGGCCAGCCCTCCCAGGAAAAATCACACGGCCGCCGTCCGTTCAATAGGCACGATCGCCAGCGTCTTTCCCAAGGGGGCCAGGACGCGCAGAAGGGTTTTCAGGTGAGGATTGGCGTCTCCCGCCTCCATGCGCGCTATCTGCGGCTGCCTGACCCCGCTGAGCTCTTCAAGTTTTCGCTGGCTTATGCCTTTTTCGTTCCGTGCCTTAATCAGTTCTCCGATAATCGCCACGCGCAAATCGCTTTCCCTGATTTCCTCTAGGGTGAAAAGTTTCCGCCTCACATCCCGCCAGCTTTCTCCGATTGCGCTCTCAGTCATCAATATCGCCTCTTTCTACCAAATCGGCCAGCTCGCGTTTCGCTTGTTCCAATTCCCGGCGGGGTGTTCTCTGCGTCTTTTTTGTGAAATGGTGCAAAAGGACAAAGCTGTCATTGTGCCAGGCAACAAAGAACACCCGTTCCGCAAGCGGCCTGAGTTCCCATATTTTACCTTCCAAATGTTTGATATAAGGTTCTTTTAGTTGGGTTCCATAACGTTCCAGCGCTTCGATATAATCTCCAATCTTATTAAACTTAATCCGGCTGTCCTTGTCCTTTCTGCCGCCAAGCTCCGTTATATAGTCCAAAACAGGCTGCCTACCGTTTTTATCCCTGTAAAAATACACATGATACACCTGTCCCGCCTCCAGCTTCACCGCTATAATAACATATCCATTATCTGACAGTCGATATGAGGGGTCAATGTTTAGAAAAAGAAAGTGAAAGGCGGTATTTATCAAGGGGTGAACTTTTTTCTATGTCCTCTAACCCTAGTTAGAAGTGACATGGAAGTCCGCTTCGAGAAACTGCTTACCTGTTGCCCTGACTGAGAAATTCAATCCCTGAACCTCTCATCCACACGTAGTATCGGATGCCTGAAAAGCGCACTTTAATTTTTCGCAAAACTTCTCAAGCCGCTCACGGCCCGCAACAACGCGGGCCCTCTATGTCCTCTAACTAGGGTTAGAGGACATAGAGCCGGGCAAAAAGGCCGTTGCTGGGCCGGTTTAGCCCAAGTTCGCCTTGAGTTAGAAAAACAGCGCTGTGCTGCAAGCCTGGGGCCGAGGCAAAGCCGTTGTGCTGAAGAAGGTATCAAACGGCCGGGAGAACACCCCCGGACGGCGTGAGCAGCAAGGCGATTTTTCGGGTGCCCCTAAAACCATGAGGGTGGGGCCAGGGGCCCGGCGAAAAGCCGGCCTCTGAATAGTTCAAATTCCAGGGAGGAATTCATTATGGCAATGGTTGTGGCACACAACATTCCGGCGCTCCAGACGTACAACGTCATCAACAGCACGAGCAACGCGCTGCAGAAGAGCATCAACAAGCTGTCGACGGGCCTGCGGATTAACAGCGCGGCGGACGACGCGGCGGGGCTGGCCATCAGCGAGAAGATGCGCGCGCAGATCAAGGGACTGGACACGGCGGTCGCCAACAGCCAGGACGGCATCAGCATGATCCAGACGGCTGAGGGCGCCCTCAGCGAGACGCACAGCATCCTGCAGCGTATGCGCGAGCTGTCCGTGCAGGCGGCCAACGACACGCTGACGCAGCAGGACCGCGGCTACATCCAGGAGGAGGTCGACCAGCTCCGTGAGGAGATCACCCGCATCGGCAACACGACGCAGTTCAACAAGAAGAAGCTGCTGAACGGCGACGCGGCGGTGCTGTGGAGCTCCGACAACCTGGAGACCAAGGCCATCATCAACGGTGGGCTCCGCACCATCGACCAGTTTGGCCAGAAGAGTTCCGCCGAGGGCAACTACAAGATCACTATTAAGGCCACTCCTGGTCAAGGCGAGGTTCAGAAGACTGATATCATGAGACTCAAGCACGATGTCAGTGCGTGGTACGCCACCACCAATACCACTAAGGGCATCGCTTCCGCCGATAAGCAGACGGCTCCGGATATCAAGGGCGGTGGGGTTTATACTGTTACCGGAGATGTTATCTCAAAAGCTGACACAACAGCAGTTAATGCCGAGGCTAGGCAGGTTGCGCATGTTGGCGGGAACGGGACATTGACGGCCACGCTTGATTCCACAGATAAACTTGACGATAACTTTGACCTGAAGTTCACTGTCACAAACGTCGATACGGATACCCACAAAGTAACGCTTTCCTACACGGGGACTAAGATGGGCAAGGATGGCAAGGTATCGGACACTCCTGTATCCGGGACAGTTGAGCTCACAGCCGGAACCGAAAATGCAACAGCGGTTGCCCTCCAGGGTACGGGAACGGCCAGTGCGACAGCGGT
>JAFUYV010000117.1 GCA_017476945.1 Fretibacterium sp. | reverse complement strand
GGGATCGTGTGGATGGGCAGCATGTTCATGGAGAGGTCCAACCGGCTCTGCGCGGCCTCGATCACCCGATCAAGGTCCGCGAACTCCACCCTCTTCGGATCACGTCCGCCCAAGGCGACCATGCCCTCAGTCATGACGCTCTTCACGTCCAGGGCGTTGAAGGCCACGATAGCGGAGTCGATCTGCCGGTCCGTGATATTCTCCGCCTCCTGGAACGCCTTGATGACAGACTGCGTCGCGTCATTGAGGCCAACAATGACGCCCTTGGAAAGGCCATGAGAAGGGGCACAGCCCATGCCAATCACATGGACGGCATCCAGGTAGCGCGGATCCTTTTCCGCTACGATGACCGAGATCTTCGTGGTGCCTAAACTCAGTCCAACTAAGGTCTCCGACTCCCTCTGCAATTACTTCAGACTCCCTTCTTCTGGCCCGCTGGGCAGAGCCCGCAGCAGGATCTTGCCCTCATAGGTGGCGTCGATGAGATGGTTCCCGCCCTCCTGAGAGAGCCTGTCCAGGATCGCCTCAACCGCGACGCCCAAGTCCTGCCCGGCGTACTTCGCGCGCTGGATCAACACCTCAAAATTCTGCCCTCCGCGCGTAAGCTTCAGGCGAAACAGGTCCGCCCCTGCCCTACGCTCCCACGCAACTTCCCGTGCCGCCTCAAACCACCCGCACCCCTCGTATTCCCCAAGGAACCCGGCGATGACCTCCACCGGGATGAAGGCACGGCAGTCAAAAACCCCTGACGGCGGGGGCTGAGGCTGCTCCTCGAGGGGCCCCAGACGCCAGACCGGCCCCTTGACGGACGCCGCGAAGGAGGGCTCGGCCACCTCCGCGAGGTCCCACATGCGCCCTTCCCTTGAGACACACCACAGGCGCCCGCCCCACTGCACCTTCAGCCACGGCGCCAGCCAGCGTATTGTGGTCTCGAACCGCCCCAGGCCGGACATCCGCGTCTCCACGGCCACGGGCATATCCCGCTCCAGAAAATCCTTAAGCCCCTTCGCGTCCTTCAGCATCCAGGGCCAGAAACGCAGGCAGCGCATGGGAAAGATGTCCCACAACCGCCTCTCCAAAACGGGGCTCTGCGCCTCGACGCTGTAGCCCGTCAGGGCCATCCACACATTATATTCCCAAAGACGCCACGCGCCTCCCAGGAGGAACACAAGAAAAAGAAACCTCAGCTTGCGCAAGGCCCGTCTTTCTCCCTGGCAAACTCGACGGGGGCATCCCGCCCAAAACCCAGAAACTTCACCTCGGGCTCAAGCCAGACCTTCGTCCGCTCAAAGACCCTTTCCTGGCAGGCCTTTATCAGCGAGACTATATCCGCCCCCGATGCACGCCCCCGGTTCAGGATGAAGTTCGCGTGCCGCTCCGAGACCACGGCGTCCCCCACCGACATCCCCTTGCAGCCGCATTCGTCCAGGAGCTGCCCCGCGCTTTTTCCCGCCGGGTTCTTGAAGGTACACCCGGCGCTGCGCTCCCCCCTCGGCTGTATGCCGCGCGCGGAGCGGAAACGGCCGAGCTCCGCCTCGACCGCCTCCCTCGGGCAGGGCCGCAGGGCCACCGTGCAGGAAAGGAAGAGACGCCCCTCCTCCGCCAGGGGAAAACTGCGGTAGGCGTAGATGAACTCCCCGCGTCCCCGCCGTCTCAGGGCCCCCTCCGGCTCCACCGTCACGACCTCCGTCAGAAGATCCCCTACGCTGCGGCCCCCGGCGCCCGCGTTGCCCGCGACCGCGCCGCCCACCGTCCCCGGGATACCGATAGCGAACTCCAGGCCGCCCAGACCGCGCCGGGCCGCCTCATCAACCAGGGAGGAAAGGGGATGCCCAGCCTGGACCTCCACGCTCACAGTATCCTCCGCCTCGCGCCAGGAGCTGCTGTTCCATCGCCGGGTCGAGAGAAGGACGCCCGGAACAAGACCGTCCCCGAAGACGGCGTTGCTCCCGCCCCCCAGGATATAGAGAGGGAACCCCTCTCTGCTGCGCAGGGCAAACACGGCCTGAAAGTCCTCCATCCGAGACGGCTCAAGGAAACACTCCACCCGCCCTCCCACGCCCAACGTGGAGAGCGGGCTCAGAGGCGCCTCCCGTTTAATTTCACAATGCAGAACTTTCTCCAGCTCGTCCGCCAGCATCCCTTGACTCCTTATTTGCTCCTCTCCAGTCGGATCTCCTCCGCAATCCTACCTCTTGTATTATACCCTATCCCCTCAAACCAAGATATCCCAAAGTTTATTTTCCTCTGAAGACTGATTACCGCTCCGCGGAAAGGAACTCCTCCCCTATGCGGAACACGTTCCCTGCCCCCATTGTCAGGAGAATATCTCCCTCGCGTGCCAGGTTCCGCAGCCTCTCAAGGGTCTCCCCGCCATTGGCGCACGTGACGCAGCGCCCGCCGGCCCCGTTGACCCTCTGGGCGATATCCTCCGAGGACACGCCGTCCACCGCCGCCTCTCCCGCCGAGTAAATGGGGAGCAACAGGACCTCGTCCGCCCCTGTCAGGACCGAGGCCAGAGCTCCGGAGAAGGCGGCCGTCCGGGTGTAGCGATGCGGCTGAAAGACCAGCAGAAGCCGTCGGTCCGGGTAGATGGCCCGCACGGCGGACAGCGTCGCCGCGGCCTCCGTGGGGTGGTGGGCGTAGTCGTCGATCACCAGAACCCCGCCGCGCGTCCCCATCACCTGAAGGCGGCGGGCAGCTCCATGAAAGCCCCTCAGTATCGCGGCCGCGGCCTCGAAGGGGACGCCGAGAGCGTCCGCAGCGGCCAAGGCCGCCAGGGCGTTCAGCACGTTGTGCTCCCCGGACACGGCGAGCTCCAGTCCTCCCAGCTCCCTTCCCCCGCGACAGACGCGGCAGACGCTTCCCCCGCCGGGCTTGTGGCGCAGGTCAAAGGCCCCCCAATCCCAGGACATCCCCCAGCCATAGCGCAGGACGGGCCCACGGTCCCCGCGCTCCGCGAGAGCCTGAAGCATCCTCTGGGCTCCGTCATCCTCGGCGCACACGACGAGCGGCGCGCCGGCCTTCCGCCCCCCGGCGAAGCGGACGAAGGCCGCGATAACCTCCTCCTTGGAGGCAAAGTGGTCGACGTGATCCCAATCAACGTTGGTGATGATTGTGAGGGCAGGGTGAAAGAGCTCAAAGGAGCCGTCGCTCTCGTCCAGCTCGGAGACAAAAAGCCGCCCCGTCCCCAGCATGGCGTTCGTGCCCATGTCCCGTATCTCCCCTCCGACGTACAGCGTGGGGGAGAAGCCCGCCCTGGACAGGATCAGGCCGGTCATGGACGAGGTGGTGGTCTTTCCGTGGGTTCCGGCGATGCCGACACCGTCCGCGGCGTTGAAGAGCCAACTCAGAGCCTCGCCCCGTCGCGCTGTGCGGACCCCCTTCTCCCGCGCGGCGGTCAGCTCCTCGCAGTCCTGGCTGACGGCGCTGCTGTAAATCAGAAGTTCAGGTGAAAACTGCCCAATGTGTTCGCGCGAATGTCCGGACCGGCAGGGAACCCCCAGGGCCTCAACTTCCTCAAGGTAATGCCCTCTCTCCAGGTCGCAGCCACTGACCTCGTATCCCAACCCCGAGAACAGCCTCGCAAGGGAGCTCATCCCCGCGCCGCCGATGCCCATAAGATGGATCCGTTTCACACCCGACAGTTCTGCCATAAGCGCAAGACGCCTTTCTCTGATTGACTCGTCCGCCCTCGTCCCAAGGGGCAGGGAAGGTTGGACGGCGTTACGATATTTTACCAAAAACAGGCGCTTTACTCATCCTCTTGGCCATACCTTCTTATCCGCCCTCCCCGTCAAAGCCCGGCGGCCCCGGCCAGACGGCGGGAGGCCTCCCCCCTCAGAAGGGACTCTGCCCCGTCAGTTTGTTCACGAGGGGAGGCAGGGCGTTCCAGGAGTCCCTCAAGCGCCCTCGCAAGGGGCGTATCGCTGTTCTCCCGCCACACGTCCCCGCCGCCCAGCGCGGCAAAGCAGAGGGCGTTCCGCACCTGATGGCCCTCCGCCGCCCCCTCCCAGGGGATGGCCAGAGCCGGGATGCCCCACCGGAGCGCCTCCGCCAGCGTGGACCCGCCCGCGCGGCACACAAGGGCGTCGCAGAGGGAGTAAAAGGGGTTCATGTCCCACTGCCGCCCGACGAAATGGACGTTCTCCCCGCCGCCCGGCACGGGCTCGCCAAGGAGGACGAACGCCACGTCCCCCCGTCCCCTCAGGGCCTCCGCCGCCTCCAGCAGCCTCGCCATGAGCGGACGGCTCCCCAGCGAGCCGCTCGCCACGCCGGTGACGCGCGTGCCCTCCGGGAGCTCCAGCCCCAGCCGCCTTAACGCCTCCCCGCGAGGAAGACGCCGGGGCTCCCGAACGGGGATGCCCACCGTCGTGTAGGTCCCCTTGAGCCCCGAACACTCCTGCCAGCCGGCCGTGATGGCGGCCCCCAGGCGCGAGGCCAGGCGCGTCACCCGTCCCGCGACGGCGTTCTGCTCGTGTACCACCACCGGGATGCCCCGCATACGGCAGAGCAACAGCGGCGCGAAGGACACATACCCCCCGAAGAGGAACACGGTTTCCGGACGCACGGCCTTCAGACAGCGCGACGTCTCCCCAAACGCGGAGAGCAGGGCCGCCGAGCGGCGCAGCACCCGCGCCGGGGAGCGTACCCCAAGCGGCGAGCCCTCCAGCGAGAGGCGGTATGGCTCCACCCCGGCCGAGGCGTAGATCTCCGCCTCCAGGGGACGGGAGCCGGAGAGATAGGCGACGGAGAGGCCCCGCTCCCTCTCCAGCCACCGGCCAAAGACCGTTGCCGGGAAGATGTGGCCGCCGGTCCCCCCGGAGACGATCAGGACGCTCCGCGCTTCAGATCTGTTCATTCTGCTGATGCACCGCCCGGTTGACCGCGATCAGGAGGCCAACCTTCATCCACATAAAGACCATCGAGCTTCCTCCGGCGCTGATGAAGGGGAGGGGGATACCCGTCAGAGGCATTAACTTCGTGACCCCGCCAAGGTTCGTGAACATTGGGCAGATCACCGAGGCCGCCAGCCCCAGGGTCAACGAGGCCAGGTAGGGATCGCGCGCCCGGCAGTAGAGACGGTAAACGCGGAAGGTCCAGACCGCGTAGAGCGACAGGAGGAACAGCGTCCCCATCAGGCCGAACTCCTCGCCGATGGCCGGGAAGATGTAGTCCGTCTCGGCCTCCGGGAGATATTCCTCCTCCTGAAGCCCCTTGCCGATCCCCACGCCCGTCAAGTTCCCGTTCGCGAAGGCGATGAGCCCCTGAATAATCTGAAAACCCTTTCCCATCGGGTCGGACCATGGGTCCCAGAAGGCCTCGAACCGACGGAGCCGGTAGGGAGCCATGAGGATCAGCACGATTACCAGCCCCACCGCGCACAATCCCCCCAGGGCGGGGAATTTCCAACCACGGTTCTCAATGTGCATCAAAAAACAGACCACCACCACCAGGATCGTCCCGCCCAGGTTGGGCTGCAGCAGGAGCGCGCCAACCGACAGACCGATCGTCAGCAGCGTGGGGCGCAGGAAGGCGCGGTATCCCTGTCGTTTGGCGGCGGCGAGCCGGTCGGCCATAAAGACGGGGACCGTGAGCAGGAGGAACTCAAGGGGCTGGAAGCGCATGCCGAAAAAGCTCAGCCACCGGCGCGCCCCCCCGACTCGCACCCCCAGGCCGGGGATGAGCGTCCCGTACAGGAGGATCAGCGAAAGGCCCCAGAGCGTGCCGCTGTGGTGCCGGAAGAAGTCCGGCGTGGAGAGGGCGCAGCACACCATCAGCGTAAGGCCAATCCCGAAGAACTGGAACTGCCGCAGCGGGGGGCCGTAGGGGTTGCCCCCGCCCATGCTGTTGCGCAGCGACAGGGAGGCGATCATCACCAGGCCGCAGAAGCTGAGGACCAGCGGAATACCCCAGATGAGCAGCGTCCCGGGCGGCCTCGACGGCTTACGCTCCCTACCGGACGGGGAGGCCGGAGTCATGAGAGAGCGCGCACAAGCGAGCAGAAGTGGTCGCCCCTCTGCCCGTAGTTATCGTACATATCCCAGCTCGTGCAGGCCGGGGAGAGGAGGACCGTCATCCCTGGGCGCGCGATATCACGCGCGGTCCTGACGGCCTCTTCCATGTCCTTCACCCGATGGACAGCCGTGAAACCCGCGCGGGTCAGGGCGGAAGCGATGGCCTCCGCCTCCTCGCCCAGCACGATGGCCGCTTCCGCCTCGCGCAGCACACTCTCGGCCAGCGGGGCGTAATCCTCCCCCTTGCCTCGTCCGCCGAGGAGGACGACCTTGCGCCCCTGGATGGAGGTCATGGCCGTGACCGAGGCGGCGACGTTCGTCCCCTTGGAGTCATCCACATAGAGTACACCGTCCACCGTCCCGGCGTTCTCGCAGCGGTGCGGCAGCGGGGAGAAGCCCTCCAGCAATTTCGCCGGTTTTTTGCCGCCATCCCACGCCCCCAGCAGCCGGAGCGCCGCGAGGGACATCGCGACATTCTCCAGGTTGTGCGCCCCCAGGAGCGTCGTGTCCGAATAATTGAAGAGCAGGGCTTCCTCCCCGTCCACGATAAGGACCGCCCCGTCCTTGTCCATGAAGATATGCCCCGCCATCCTGTGGACAGGGGTGCGCTCCCAACTCAGCGTGACGATGCGCCCGGCCTTGTCCACGCCCAGGGCCTCCACATCCCGGTCCTGGACGATGCCCCAGCCGTCCGGCGCACGCAGAGAGAGGACCTTCGCCTTGGCCGCGACGTAATTCTCATAGCTGCCGTGCCAGTCGATATGATCCGGCGCGAGGTTCGTCACGATGGAGACGGCAGAGCCAAGGCGTGTGGCCCAGGCGAGCTGGAAGCTGCTCAGCTCCAGCACCACGGCATCAAGTTTTTTCCCGGTGAAGGACGAGGCCGCCGTGCCCAGGTTGCCGCCCACGCCCGCGTTCCAGTCCAGGCGGCCCAACATGTGCCCGATAAGAGACGTGACGGTGCTCTTGCCGTTGCTTCCCGTCACACCCACCACGCGGCCGGAGAGCTGCGGGATCACGAAGTCCAGCTCCCCCATCAGGGGAACGCCGCGCCGCGCCGCTTCCTGAACCGCCTCGGAGCGCGGAGGGATGCCCGAGCTCAGCAGCAGGACGTCCGCGTCAAAGGCCCTGTCCGTGTGCCCTCCCTCCTCCCAGGCGAT
>JAFUYV010000116.1 GCA_017476945.1 Fretibacterium sp. | reverse complement strand
TGTCGCGTTACCTGGGCGAGTCCGAGCGGGCCATCCGCGAGGTCTTCCGCGTCGCGCGGCAGGCGGCCCCCTCCATCCTGTACTTCGACGAGATCGAGTCCCTCTTCCCCAGCGGGGACGCGGCCAGCGCCACCGAGGGGCGGGTCCTGGGGCAATTCCTGTCCGAGATGAGCGGCATCGAGGAGCTCCAGGGCGTTACCGTCCTGGCCACGACAAACCGCATGGAACGGCTCGACCCCTCGCTCCTCGCAGCGGGGCGGTTCGACCTGGTGCTGGAGCTTCCCCTCCCAGGCCGGGAGGCTCGCGAGCAGATATTCCGCATCGAGCTTCGCGGGAAGCCCACGGCCCCGGGCGTCCGTCCGGATGAGCTCGCGGAGCGCACCGAGGGGGCGAGCGGCGCGGACATCGCCCTCATCTGCCGCAGGGCGGCGATGGAGGCGCTGAAGGCCAGCCTTGCGCGCGGCCAGGAGACGCTCCTAATCGAGGGCGCGCACTTTGAGGCGGCGCTCAAGGACTTTCAGGGGCGCAGGGGCCAAGGGACTTAAATTCCAGCGTCTCTCACTCGGAACAGCAAGGCGGCCGCGAGGCCGCCTATTCCTTTGATTTAGTTTGATAGATGTCCCCTCGTGAACCGACCGTATAAACCGCGATGGTCCGCATTTCCGTATCCATATCTAATAAGATGCGCCAACCACCCACTCTGAAACGATAACCGTCGCGCCCCTCAAGAGGCCGTATATCCAATCCTTCCGGCCCGTTCTTCACCGCAAGAATGGCTTGAATCAGCCGTTCCCTGTCAGGGTTAGGGATACGCTGCAAGCGGCGCATTACAGACTTGTCAACCGTCACCGTCCATTTCACAGCAAGGCGGCCTTCTTCCGAAACTCGTCGAGCGTCAAACAATCTCCGATTTTGACGTTCTCACGTCCTGTCATTACGGCTTGTTCTTCGTCAGAAGTCAGCGGCGCGTCGGCCCAGGCGGAGTCTTGCGTCCGCGATTTGCGCAGATACCCCGCGTAACGTGCAAGTTCATCAAGCTCCTGGGCTGTAAGCAAAAGTATCTCTTTGTCCAGAGTTTTATTTCCCGTATTTAATATCTGTTGCATCTTACTTCTCCTTTCAGACGCTGATAATAGCCAGCCTCATGCCCCCCGCCTCTCTCGGGGGCATGGCTCCATCCCTCAATAGATTGTGCAAGCCGAACGGACGCCCCATCTAATTGCCGCGTTATCGCTTCCCCTTTTTTGCCAATTGTACCTAAATCCGTTCGTAATGCGTCCACAGGCTGATAATCTTAACTTGCTTTGTTTCTTCAAATACCTCATATACGAGCCTGTGCTGAATATTTATGCGGCGCGATAAAAGTCCCTCCAATTCCCCGGACAATTTCTCGTACCCTGGCGGCGTCTGCCAAGGATTCTCGCGTATAATGTCAATCAATGACCGCGCTTTTTTATCCAAACGCGCCGCTTTCAGCTTCGGGATGTCCTTCAATGCCGTTCGGGAATAGACGATCGAGTACACTTTACCACTCGACCTTGTTCTCAGGGACGCACTCAGAAAGAGGTTCCGCTTTCCCCTCCAGCAGTTTTTCCCTCATGCCGGGGATGGAGTTCAGGTACAATGTCTCCACCATGCCGCGATAATCCTCATCGCTGAGAATAATCACGTTGCCGTCTTCAGTGCAAACATTCAACGGCTCGTTATACTTTATCGTCTGCGCCAACAGCGCGGACATATTCTTTTGAAAACTTGCTACGCTCGTTGTCTGCATAAAACTTCACTCCTTTGATTTTTGCTATGAGGCGGCGGTTTCTCACCACCTCCGTTTCGCGTGACCGCCACCGCTCAGAGCCCACGCCGGAAGGACCGCGCATGTCAGAACGCCCAGAGCCAAAGCGGAAAACAGCGGGACGCAAAAAACATACCCACGCTTCATGCCAATGCCCCTGTTTTTTGATGTCGCCGTACAGGCCCATTTTATCAGAAGCGCGGGGATGCTTAAGGGACATCGCGATGGATGGACTCACCTCAACTTCATGACCGCGGAAAAAACAACCGGTAGCCTTCGCAGAGATGATTTTTACCATTGGGACCGCTGGCAGAAACGTCAACTCGTCCCAGCCGGGTGTTCCTTTTTTCATCGCTGCTTCCGTTCTTTCTTTGCGTCCTCTGCGGGCATCGAGGAGCTCCAGGGCGTCACCGTCCTGGCCACGACAAACCGAATGGAACGGCTCGACCCCTCGCTCCTCGCAGCGGGGCGGTTCGACCTGGTGCTGGAGCTTCCCCTCCCCGGCCGGGAGGCTCGCGAGCAGATATTCCGCATCGAGCTTCGCGGGAAGCCCACGGCCCCGGACGTCCGTCCGGATGAGCTCGCGGAGCGCACCGAGGGAGCGAGCGGCGCGGACATCGCCCTCATCTGCCGCAGGGCGGCGATGGAGGCGCTGAAGGCCAGCCTTGCGCGCGGCCAGGAGACGCTCCTCATCGAGGGCGCGCACTTTGAGGCGGCGCTCAAGGACTTTCAGGGGCGCAGGGGGCTCAGCCCGTCATAGCACCCTGACAAAAAAGCAGGGCGGCTTACCGTCCCGCTTTTAATCCTTCTTTTCTCTACTGCTCCCGCAAAAAATCGACGGCGAACTGGGCCATGACCGCCGCGCCGCGCTTCAGCACGTCCTCGTCCACGTCGTAGTGTTCGTTGTGGTTCGTGTAAGTAAGGCCCTTGGCCTTGTTTCTGCTCCCCACGAAGGCAAAGACGTAAGGCGCCTTCTCCCCAAACCAGCTAAAGTCCTCGCTGGCCATCATGGTGGGCAGGTGCCCTATGCCCTCCTCCCCGTAGAGCTTCACCACGGCGTCGTGAGCGACGCGGACGAGACGTTCGTTCTCGTTGATCACCGGCGGGGTGAGGCGTTTGTAATCAAACGCGGCCTTGGCGTTGAAGGTCTCTGCCGTCCTCTCCACAACTTGCCTCATGACCTTGGCGGCGGTCAGGTCCTTCTCAAAGGTGCGGACGGTCCCCTCCATCGAGACGTGGCCAGAGACGGAGTTCCAGCGCGAGCCGCCGTGGATGGTTCCGACGGTCAGGACCAGGGGGTTCAGCGGGTCGTTCATACGCGAGACGCATTGCTGAAGGTTGTTGACGATAGCCGCGGAGACCGTGACGGCGTCCACACCGAGGTGCGGCGCGGAGCCGTGAGAGGTCGCCCCTTCCACCTCAATGGAGAACCTGTCGCAGCAGGCCATGCGGCTGCCCGGCGTCACGTCGATGAGCGGGGCGTCGAGAGTCCCCCAGATATGGGCCCCGTAGATGGCATCCACGCCGTCCATAGCCCCCTCGTTCACCATGGCCCTCGCCCCCGTGGCGATCTCCTCGGCAGGCTGGACAACCAGGCGGACGCGGCCGCACAGCTCCTCCTTCACCTCATTCAGTATCCTTGCCGCGCCCAAAAGCATGGCGATGTGGTTGTCGTGCCCGCAGGCGTGCATACTGCCGTTGGCGGAGGCAAAGGGCAGCCCGGTCTTCTCCGCGATTTCCAGCGCGTCGATGTCCGTACGCAGGGCCACGGTCCTGCCGGAACCGCCGCCCTGGATGTCCGCGAACAGCCCATAGCATCCCTCCATCTCATGGATATCCGCGATCCCCAGGGCCTCAAGATCCTTTTTGATCTGGGCCCGCGTCCCCTTCTCCTGACCGGAGAGCTCAGGGCAGGCGTGATAGTGACGGCGGCGCTCAATGATGTAAGGCTCGTACTTCTCCGCAAGTGTCTTGATATCCATAAAGGGTCCTCTCCCTCCTGATTGGCGCTCCAGAGCGGGGCGTGTTCCTCTTCCTGAAGGGCAGTATAGCACATGGTGGACAGGCCGGCACATCACATTTTTTAAAATTAGGGCTATTTTTCAAACTTCGATGTTCTTTTTTTGGAAAAATGCACTATAATAGAATGTAAAGTTGCAGTATCAAATTTATCAATTAGAGAGAGATGGCTTATGGACGTTCGCAGTTTGGAGAAACAGATTCACGAAAGAATGGCGACCTTTCCTACCAAAACCCGCCGCGTGGCCGAGTACATTCTGGCGAATTCATCCGAGGTGGCGTTTCGTTCCATCAGCGAGGTCGCCGACGCGCTGTCGGTTTCAAAGGCACAGCTGGTCCGCGTTGCGCGGATGCTGGGCTTTGATGGTTACGCCGGACTCAAGGAGGTTCTGAAGAAAGATCTTCTTGAACAGGTTGCCCCATCCTCCTCCGTCCTGGGGGAGATCGGGGAGAACACCCATATCCCCCAAGAACTCTGCCGGCTGGAACAGGCCAACATCGAGGAGACGTTCAAAGGGCTTTCCTCGGACTCCATCGTCTCCTTCTGTGAGGCGGCAAAGGAAGCGGAGGCCCTCTACTGTATGGGCTGGGGGATATCCTCCCTGGTGGCAGAGTGGTTCTACACCCGCTTCACGGAGCTGGGACTGAAGTCTGTCCTGATGCGCAGGGGCTCCCTCTCCCTCCTGGAGCAGGCCCGTGGCATCGGCCCCAGGGACATGCTGATCGTCTGCGAGCTGCCCAGCTACGTCATCGAGGTTACGGAGGCGGTCAAGAAAATCGCCGGGCAAGGGGCTAAAGTCATTACCATGACGGACAGTCCGGCGGCCCCCGTCTGCGCTAACGCCAGCCTGCGCTTCTACGCCAGCGACCACTCCCCCACATTCGGCAGCAGTCTGGTGGGGCCAATGTTCATCGTCCACATCCTCACCTCCGTGCTCGCCTACAATATGGGTGAGGCCGGACAGCTCGCGCTCGCCGCCCAGAAGGAAGGGCTGAGCGACCAGAGGATCTATTATCCCGCCTACGGGCTGAGGTACTGAGGAGCCGTCCGCTCCCCCCTATTCCGCCTGCCCCAGGCCGGGCAGGCGCATCTTTCCCAGCGCCAGGACGAAGAACGCGGCAGACAGGATGACAGAGCTGCCGCGGGGGCTGGTGCCCTGCTGCCTAAACGCTTGATCCATCGCCGCGACGGCTTCGTGGCCTGAGGACGAGAGCATTCCCCCGGCGGCAATGGTATTGCGCGCGGCCTCCTGGACTTTCAGCAACTGGTCGATTCCTCCCCTCGCCGCGAGGGAGGAATCCGCGTTCTCGATCATGATACGGATCAGGACGTGTGCTGCCCTCTCCCTCAAGGAGAGGTGTCCATGCGTGTCCTCCAAATTCTGTAAAAAGCCAGCCGCGCGCAGCGTCAGGGGGAAACCGCGCTCCGCCTCCCCCCGGCATCCATCCATCCCATAGAGGATATAAGCCCTCTCCCCTGCTGTCCGCTCCTCGTCTGCCCCTTCCCCCGCAAGAGGCCAGAGCTCCCTCTCCGAGATGCCCCGCGCAAAAGAGGCCCCCGTCAGCCCCAGGGCCATAGGGGTGAGGTTTCTTCTCTGGGCAATCAAGCGCCCTGCAGCAGCGGCCAGCAGCCCCATCAGAAAGACGCTCCCCCTGAACGCCGTCTTTCCTTTTGTTGTTTGCAAAACATCTCGCTCCCCCTGCTGCCCCACGG
>JAFUYV010000015.1 GCA_017476945.1 Fretibacterium sp. | reverse complement strand
GCTTCCACGCCCCGCTCACGGATGACGCTCTCAAGCCACGACAGAAACGCCCGCATCTCTCCGTAGCGCCTCCTGCCGTACAAGGAGCGCCCAATGTGCCAATCGGATGTGTGAAGAACCCTCATGTGCTTCCCTCCTCCATCTCCCTGAATTTCAGAGAAGTTTGCGGCAGAAGGACGCCCGGTGGATGGGCGAGAGCCCAAGGCGCCGCACGGCCTCGCGGTGGGCCGCCGTCGGATAGCCCTTGTTTTTGGCCAGCCCATAGCCGGGGTAAAGGACATCCAGAGACGTCATAAGCCGGTCCCGCAGCACCTTGGCCACCACCGAAGCCGCGGAGACGACCGGGAGCAGCGTGTCCCCCGCGACGAGCGTCCACTGCGGCAGGTCCAGCTCCGGGATGCGCGCCGGTCCGTCCACCGCGATGCAGACCGGCTCGGACGGCAGAAGTTTTAACAGGCGGAGGACGCTCTGCCGCATGGCCCACAGCGCCGCCTGAAGGATGTTGTCCCGCTCAATCCGGGCCACGCTGCCCGCCTGCGCCCGCCACAGCACCCCCATCTCCTTCATGGCCAGGAAGACCGCCTCACGGGAGCGGGGCGTCATGCGCTTCGAGTCCCGAAGCCCAAGCGCGAGAAGCGCCCGTTCCTGTTCGGGCGAAAGCCAGACCGCCGCCGCCATCACCGGCCCCGCCAGGGGGCCCCGTCCCGCCTCGTCCGTCCCGGCGACAAGGCCGCGCAGCCTGAGCTGTTCCATCAGCACCCTCACCCTGTCCGCGCTGGCGTGGATTGGGAGGGGCCGGTTAGAGGCCGCCCGGGGCATCCTGTTCTCCCCGCCTCTCCACATAGATCGGGTCGCCCGGCCTCTCCAGCGTTACGGACCCCAGCTTCCCGGAGGAGAACGCGTCCATCAGGCGGCGCGCGGCCAGCTCCGTGTTGACCGCCCCCCCCGCCACGAGACAGCCCAGCCGCCGTCCCACGCGCTCCAGCGCCGCCTCCGGGGGGTCATCCCGTTCCTCGATCTCCCACTTTTTCAGCACTGTGGAGAAAAGCCCGCGGGCCCGCAGGAAGCGGATGAAGCTCAGGGCGGCCGGTTCAAAGCCGCCCAGCACCTCCGCCCTGGCGCAGCCCAGCCAGGACAGTAACTGATGCACGCCCGGCTCCGCGTGAGGGTCCAGGATGCCGGGGGAATCCACGACCAGGAGTCCCTCGGTCCGATACCAGCTCACCGAGCGCGTCACGCCGGGGATGCCCCCAACGTGCGCCTGGGCCTTCCCCACAAGCGCGTTTAGGAGCATGGACTTGCCGACGTTGGGGATGCCCATGACGGCAAGACGGAGCTCACGGTGGGCGGGCTTCCGCTCCAGGAGGGCCCGGCGAAGGGGCGCCAACCCCTCCTTTTTGCGAAGGTCAACGGCCCAGCTCTCCGGCCCCAGCGAATCCAGCCAGGCCCTTGTGCCCTCGGGGGCGGCAAGGTCGCGCTTGGAGAGCACGCAAAACACGGGGCGCAGTTTTGAGAAGGAGCCCACAAGGGGAGCAGACGTAGAAAAAGGCGCGCGGGCATCGCGCACCTCGATGATCAAATCCAGTTTACCGACGAGTTCAGCAAGTTTTCGGCCCCCGCGGGCCATGTGCCCCGGGTACCAAACCGTCCTCGGCACCTTAACGGGAGCTGGACGCCCCGGCGGCGCCCTCCCCCCAGCCGGGGATGCCGATGCGCGTGACGGGCCAATAGCGGAAGAACACGGGCCCGTGGAGGTCGGCGTTGGAGACGAGCCCCCAGAAGCGGCCATCCTGGGAGTTGGGCCGGTTGTCACCCATCATGAAGTAATGCCCCTCCGGCACCGTGCAGGGGACCTCCGCGTAGGGACGCCCCGCCTGAAGGGTAAAGTGGTCGTGGTACTTGACGTAGGGCTCATTCGTGGGTTTGCCGTTGATGTAGACGATGCCGTCGCGGATGTCCACCACGTCCCCCGGAACGGCGATGACGCGCTTGACAAAATCGCGGTCGCGGTCCACCGGGTAGCGAAACACGTAGAGCGAGCCGCGCGACGGCGGGAAGAACCAGTTCCAGAACTTTGCGACCAACACCCGGTCTCCCACCTCAAGCGTTGGGATCATGGAGCCGCTCGGTATCCAAAAAGCCTGCACAATGAACGTGCGTATGATCATCGCCAGGACAAACGCCCAGACGATCGTCTCAATCGTCTCTCTCCACCAGGGTTTTGCCGCCACTGTTCCTGCCACTTCCATGTCCTCCGTTCGCCGGGAGGGATAAAATTCCGGCGTCCCTCCCTTACCGTTCCCGCCCACGCCGTATGCTCAGCGGGGCCTTTGCGGAGATAAATATAGCGCTAACGGGGCGGAGAGGCAAGGAAAAAATTACGGTCTTTTCCCGCTGCCGTATTTGGAGGGATATCCCCCATGCCCCACCTTCCCTGAACGGGCGCCTCAAATCTTGGCCCTCCGGCCCGGATAGGCTATAATCTTGACGAGAGGCTTCGCTCCACGTGGAGCCGCCGCCCGCGAGCGAGGGCAGCGGTCCACAGAGGGAAGGGTTTGCCGGAGAAAAAATAACATCATAGGAGGTCTTTTGCTGTGTGGATTTTTCTCGTTATCGTCACCGGGGCCGCAGGCGCCCTGGCAGGTTTCTACGCATGGACAGTCTTCCAGAAACTTCTGGAGAATCCCATCGGCCATCCCAGGGTCAAAGAGCTTTCCAATATTATTCATGGCGGGGCCATGGCCTTCCTGAAGAAAGAGTACACGTGGCTCGCGCCGTTTGTGGCGGTGGTCGCCATCCTGCTGGCGGCGTGCCTGGGCTTTGGGGCGGCGTTCGCCTTCATCCTTGGAGCGCTGTGCAGCGGCACAGCCGG
>JAFUYV010000115.1 GCA_017476945.1 Fretibacterium sp. | reverse complement strand
TTCAGCGAGGAAGAAGCAGAGGCAAAAGGGGTGTTCAAATTTTTGTTCAGTGGCGCCGGTCAGCTTGATTTAAGGCCACCGTGGGCAGGGTACGATTGATTAGGAGCTCATCTGAGGCACTGCCATCGTCCTCTTTTTTCCGGATGAAAAGTGAGGGGCAAATGAGATCCTGGGGTCCGCGGACCCCAGGATTTGGATTGTGGTACTTCGTTATTTCTTCTCTTCCGACTCTGCCTTTCCGGATTCTTCCGCAGATTTCTTGTTGAACTTCTCGATACGGCCCAGCTTCTGATCAAAACGCCAGTCCCGGATTTCCTGCTCCAGCTTGCTGATCTTCCCGTTCAGCTCAACGGCTTTGCCGCGATTCAGAGGCCCCTGGGAAAGGACGTCCTCCAGGTCGATGCGGAGCTTCGCGGCCTCAACGGCTTTGGAACGGATTTCCTGCGGCATATTGGGGAAGAAGCGGCCGTTTTGCCGGAGCCAGCCTCCGCGAGGACCGCGCATTCCCGGATTTCCAAACGCTGGGCCTCTGCCGCGCCCAAATCCCCGACCGCGAAAGCCCTGGAGCCTATTGGGAGCGAACATTCCGCGCTGCCACCCGCATGGCTCGCCCCGGCCCTGACGTCCGAACGCCGGGCCCTGGGCCTTTCCAAAGTTATGGCCGCAGAAGCCCTGTTCGTAACCGCGCTGTATCCCCATGTGATGAGGGGCGGGGCCCATCGGGCTATACTGCCCTCCGCCCTGCGCAGGCTGGGCAAACGCCATGCCCGCAGCGCTCAACATACCAATGACCAATACCGCGATAACTGACTTCTTCATAGACTTCATCTGTATAACCTCCTTAAAGATAGTGCTGTCTCAAAATAACTCACTGAAAATCAAAACGACACGGTGTGTTACCGGCGCCCTCCATGACGCAGGCCAGGAGGTGGAGGGGGGATAGGATGTCCGGGCTGATGATGCTCCGGTCCGTGCGGTCCTCCAGGGTGAGGGTCAGAGTGAGACCTGTGAGCTTTTGCCGGTGTGGGGCGCGGCGGAGCGTCATGCGGCTTTCCGTGTTCATCAGGACGATGCGCCTCCGGCGGCCTTGAGGCTCCGTGCCCGTCCGATACGGGCGGCTTGTGGTCGTCCTTGAAGTGTACCCCAATCTTCACGTCCTCAAGCTTCACTTCCGCCTCGGCGAAGGACGCGCCGGTTACGGTCAGGGTCCCAATCATCAGCGCCGTTAAAGCGAGCTGTGCCTTTTTCATCTCTGCTGCCTCCTGCCTTGATAAAATTTGTCTTGGACGTCGCCCCGGCTTTTCATCAGGGTTCCCTCTTTCGACAGGGATAGAATACAGGAGAAATGTGAGGCGGGATTGAAGTTTTCGAGGAGATTTTGTGAAGATGGCAAACTCACTGTAACCCGGGGAACATGGGCAGGCTGGACAGGACTTTCGGCAGGGCCTCTGTCACCACTCCCCCGGCCGGCATAGCGGAGGAGGACAGCAGGCCGGAAAAGCCGGAATGTCGGACATCCTCCTCCCTCCTGACATAAAGTTTGTTACCTGTTGTGCAGTTCCATCAGACGGTTTGGTTATAGTATTTATCTATAACAAGAGATTGATTTTTTGTATTAGTCAGGGGCCGGCGCGGCCGCTATAATCACGTTCGTTATGATTTTTGAATTGGAGGCGTTACTGTGAGAAGATTATTCGCGCTGATCCTGACGGTTCTTTCCTTTTGGGCTTCCGGCGTTGCTGCGCAGGAGCGTGTGCGGGTCCGCCTGGGCATCACGGATGAGGCGTCTGAGATACTCTGGAACCCCGTTAAGGAGGAGGTCGCCGCTGACGGTATTGACCTCGAGTACGTGCTGTTCGGGGACTATACCCTGCCCAATTCGGCGCTGGCGAACAAGGAGATTGAACTGAACGCCTTTCAGCACTACACTTACCTGAACAAGGAGATCGCGACCTTTGGGTACAGGCTGACCGCCATCGGCGACACGCTGATCACCGCGCTGAACCTGTATTCGAGGAAGCTCTCCAGGGTGGCGGACATCCCCGAGGGTGGAAAGATCGCCGTGCCCAACGACGCGGTGAACGAGGGGCGCGCGCTGAACGTGCTTCAGGCCGCGGGACTGCTGAAGATCGCCGAGGGCAAGGGGTTGTCGCCGACCTTGACGGACATTGTGGAAAACCCGAAGAACATTGAGTTCATCGAGGTGGACGCCAGCCAGACGGCCTCCCTGCTGCCGGACGTGGACGCTGCCATCGTCAACGGCGGATACGCGGTGGACGCGGGGCTGAACCCCGACAAGGACGCAATCTTCATCGACGACCCCAGCTTTTATAAGGATAAGGCTTATGTGAATACCATTGTGGCGCGGACGGAGGACGCGGACAACCCCGTCTATCTCCGCATCGTCAAGGCGTACCAGAGCGAGCGCACCAAGGAGCTGTACAGGACGGCGTTCAAGGGGATGTACATTCCTGCGTGGAAGTAGCGCATGATCCGCCTCGAACACATCAACAAGACGTTCAGCGATAAGTCCGGTTTGATCCATGCGGTGAGGGACGTCACCCTTCGGGTCAGGCCGGGCGAAATCTACGGCATCATCGGGCACTCCGGCGCGGGCAAGTCCACGCTGGTGCGCTGCGTCAACCTTCTGGAGAGGCCGACCTCCGGCCAGGTCTGGGTGGACGGCGTGGAGCTGACGGCGCTCCGTGCCGGCGAGCTGCGAAAGGCCCGCAAGAAGATCGGCATGATCTTCCAGCAGTTCAATTTGATGGCGGGCCGAACGGTGTTTCAGAACGTAGCGATAGGGCTTCAATACTCCGGCCTGTCCCGCGCTCATATCCGGGAGAGGGTCGAGAGGCTTCTGTCCTTCGTGGAGCTGGAGGGGAAGGCGAACGTCTACCCCAGCCAGCTTTCCGGCGGGCAGAAACAGCGCGTGGCCGTGGCGCGGGCCCTGGCCAACGAGCCGAGGGTGCTGCTGTGCGACGAGGCGACCTCCGCCCTGGACCCTCAGACGACACAGAGCATTTTAAGCCTTCTGCAAAAGCTGAATCGGGAGCTGAACATCACCATCGTCGTGATCACCCACGAGATGTCCGTGATTAAGAAAATCTGTCAGCGCGTGGCGGTCATCGAACATGGCGCGATTGCGGAGGAGAACGAGGTCCTGGGCCTCTTCGCCAACCCGCGGCAGCAGGTGACGAAGGACTTTCTGTACACCACGTCCAGCCTGTCGGGCGTCTACCCGCTGGTTCGGGAGGATTCCCCGGTCGTCCGGCTGAAGCCGGGTGAGGTGCTTCTGTTGATGCGCTACGGGACGACTCAGGTGTGCCAACCCCTTGTCAGCCGCATGTCGAAGCAGTTTGATTTGGAAATTAACATTTTGTTCGGCGACCTGGAGATCATTGAGGGCGCGCCGATGGGCGGCACGGCGGCCATATTCCACGGGACGCCTGAGAACATTAAGTCCGCGCTGAAATTTCTTGAGGCGGAACACATCACCGTGGAGGTGATCCGTGATGCGAGAATGGCTTGAACTGTGGTTCCCCAACGTTATGGTCCGGCTGCCGGAGTTCTATAAAGCGATACGGGACACGCTGACGATGTTCAGCGTTGCCGGGGCGTTTGTGTTCGTCCTGGGGCTGGCGCTGGGCGTCCTCCTGACCGTCACGCGCAGGGACGGCATCCTCAGGAACGCGGTTATCTTTCAGGCGCTCGACAAGGCGATCAACGTGTTCCGCTCCATTCCCTTCATTATCCTGCTGACCCTGCTCCTGCCGCTGACGCGCTTTATCGTGGGCACGGCCATCGGCGTGAGGGGTGCGATTGTCCCCCTGGTGATCGGCACGGTCCCCTTCTTCTCCCGGCAGGTGGAGGCTGCGCTGGCCAACATCGACGGCGGGGTTATCGAGGCGGCGCAGTCCCTCGGCATGAGCTCCTTGGGAATTATCTTCCGCGTCTACCTGTGGGAGGGGATACCCATGCTGGCGCGGGCCGCGACGATCACCGCGATCAGCCTGATTGGCTCCACGGCGATGGCTGGGGCGGTGGGCGCGGGCGGGCTGGGGGACTTCGCCATCAAGTATGGTCACAACCGCTTCATGGTGGACGTGACCTGGGTGACGGTGGCCGCCCTGGTGCTGCTGGTGTGTGCGGTGCAGATTGTCGGCAGCCTCATCGCGCGGGCGACGACGCATTGATTTTGAGAAACGAGGAAAAGAGAATGAGCGATTCCCTATCCACTGGCCTCCTTCACACGGGGGACGGACAGTTCTATAAAAAGTTTTCCAATTATGCCTCCGTGCCGGAGTCCTTTCCCATCTTTTTAACCAGCGTCTTCGCCTTCGACGACGTACCCAGCGTGGACGCCATCTACGAGCACGAGGCGGAGGGCTATATCTACTCCCGCATACGCCACCCCAACGCGGACGCGGCGGCGGAGATTCTGGCTGAGGCGGACGGCGGTGAGGACGCGCTGGTGTTCTCCTCCGGCATGTCCGCGATTATTATCAGCATCCTGAGCTTCGTCCAGGCCGGGGACCACATCGTCTCCAGCCCCGTCCTTTACGGCGGGGTTCACGATTATCTTTCAAAGGAGTTAAAGCGTTTCGGCGTGGACGTGACGTTTGTGGACTTTCTGCGCGGGGATGTGGAGAAGGCCCTGCGGCCCAACACGAAGTTAATTTACACCGAGACGCTCAGCAATCCGCTTCTGGAGGTGCCGGACATTCGCAAAATCGCGGACGTCGCCCACCGGCACGGGTTGAAATTCCTGATTGACAACACCTTCGCCACGCCGGTTGTCGTCCGTCCTCTGGAGCTTGGGGCGGACCTCGTCCTGTACAGCGCCACAAAATATCTTGGCGGCCACAGCGACATCGTTGGCGGCGCGGTGGTCGGGAGCCATGAGGTTATCGAGGCGGTGCGTCCAAAGCTGGTGCTGTACGGCGCGGTGCCGGGACCGCTGGAGGGCTGGCTGCTGGCGCGGAGCCTGCGGACGCTGGAGCTTCGCCTGACCCGCCACTCGGAGAACGCCCTGAGGGTGGCGCGTTTTTTGGAGGGCCATCCCAAGGTGGAGAAGGTCTATTACCCCGGCCTGGAGAGCAGTCCGGACCACGAGCGGGCAAAAGCGCAGTTCCGCGGCGGGCTGTACGGCGGCATGCTGAGCTTCAACCTTCGCGGCGGGGAGCGGGAGGCGTCAACGGTGATCTCCTCCCTGAAGAAGATCAAGTATGTGCCCAGCCTGGCGGGCACGGCGACGACGCTTTCCTACGCCGCCAAGACGAGCCACCGGTTTTACTCTCCGGAGGAGCGTGAGAGGGCGGGTATCACGATGGGACAGCTTCGGCTCTCCATCGGGCTTGAGGACCCCGACGACATCATCGCGGATTTGAACGGGGCACTGGAGAAGATATAATGCGCCAGGACGCTATGCCCCCCGAAGTGCGCTCGCGGCTGAAGCAGAAGATAAAGCGGGAGGCCGCGAAGTTGGGAATCAACCTGACCGGCTTTGCTAATGTAGAGCGATGGAAGGAGTACCACGATCTGCCGGAGGAGTTCTGGCCCCAGACAATCTGGCCCTGGAGCCGGATGGTTGTTGTCCTGGGGGTTCAGATTTACCTGCCCATGCTGGAGACGACGCCCTCCGTGGTCTACTCGGAGCTGTACAACACCACGAACCGCATGTTGGACGAGTGCGCTTACCAACTGGCGAACTTCCTGAATCAAAAGGGATTTCGGGCGCATTTCTTCCCGCGGGACTGTTACGGCGACATCTCCGTGCTGGTGAAGAAGCCGGAGGCCGCATTCAGCCATGTAATGGCAGGACGGTACGCGGGCCTTGGGACGATTGGCATGAACCATACCCTGCTGACGCGGCAGTACGGGCCAAGAGTGCGTCTGGTGTCCGTCATCACGGACGCGGAGGTGCATCCCGACCCCGTGCTGACGGAGGACATCTGCATCCGCTGCGGCCAGTGCGCGAAGCGGTGTCCCATGAGGGCGTTCGCTCCGGACGGGGGGCCGGTTTACGCTATGGATAAGCACCGCTGCGCCGGGTATCACCAAAGGCTGAAGAACGAGTTTCGTTATCCCTGCGGCCTGTGCACGGCGGTGTGTCCGGTGGGCGAGGACCGGAAGCGTTACGGGGCCTCGTCGGTCACGGAGGCCGGCATCGCCCACTGCCAGAACTTCGGCAGCAGGAACGCCGTAGAATAAGGAGAGGAAGCGCGTATGAGCGCAAGGGAAAAGATTATCGCCGCTATTGACGAGCGGACGCCGGCGTATCGGAAGATCGCTTTGGATATCCACGCCCGCCCGGAGGTCAGCAATTATGAGTTCTTCGCCTGCGAGATCCTCTCGGAGCAGTTGAAGCGGGAGGGCTTTTCCGTCACGGTGGACGTGGCGGGGCACAGGACGGGATTTGTCGCCGCGTATAAGGGCGCGGGGCCCGGGCCCGTGCTTGTCTTTCTTGCGGAGTACGACGCTCTGGCGGGGCTGGGGCACGGCTGCGGGCACAACCTGTTCGGCGCGGGGGCGTCGCTGGCCGCGGCCGGCCTCAAACAGGTCGTTGACGAGGTGGGCGGCGAGGTCCGCGTCTACGGAACGCCCGGCGAGGAGGGAGGGGAGAACGGCAGCGCAAAGGGCTCCTTTGTTCGAGAGGGCTACCTGAAGGATGTGGACGCCGCGCTGTGCGCCCACCCTGGCACGGGGCCTCATACCCTGACCGACGAGGGGCTTGCCTGCGCGCCGGTGGACGTTGAGTTCTGGGGGAGGGCCGCCCACGCGTCGAGCGCGCCGGAGGACGGCCGGAACGCGCTGGACGGGCTTATCCTGACCTACAACGGCATCAACGCGCTTCGTCAGCATTTAACGTCGGACGTCCGCGTTCATGGGATTATCGTCAACGGCGGGGACGCGCCGAACATCGTCCCGGCCTACGCGAGGGCCAAATTTTATATCCGCGCGGCGACGAGGCCGAGGCGCGACGAGGTCTACGGCAAGGTTGAGTCCATCGTGAACGGCTCGGCGCAGATGACCGGGACAAAGGGCCGTATGCGGCCGTATCAAAACCTCATCGATAATGTGGTCATCACCCCCTCCTTCGACGCCGTGTTTGCGCGTGAGATGGAGTTTTTGGGCGAGAAAATTGAAACGCCCAGGCCCGGTCCCAAGGGATCGTCGGACGTGGGAAACGTCAGCCAGGCTGTGCCGACGATACAGCCCTGCCTGTCCATCAGCGAGGCGACGCTTGCCGGACACAGTGAGGAGTTCAGGGCCGCGGCCTGTTCGGAGCGTGGCCTGCGCTTCGTGCCTCTTGCGGGCAAGTCTCTGGCGCTGACGGCCCTGGACCTGATCCTGGAGCCGGACACGCTGGCCGCGATTAAGGCGGAGCATAGACGGAAGGTTGCGGAGCAGAGGCAGGCGTGACGATGATATCCCGCCCTAAATTCTTTGAGCCCATCTCGACGCTGTCACCTTAGTCATGTAGCACAAAAAAGGTGGAGCGTGGCCGCGCCCTCTATGCCTGACGAATCGACTCGCGCTTAATGCCTATAGTCAAAGCCTATAACCAGCTATCCATATTTCGTATTAGACAAAAAGTAAACCCAGAATAAAATATAGACCAACCTGACTACGAGGCAAATAGTCCTAGGGGCCTCGGCGGGAATTTCTAAAAGCATAGAAGGGGATTTAATTGTCTGATACGAAGCGGAAAGGGATTAGGAGTTTATGGGGCTCGGAAGACGCCCTGGCAAACTGGATTGGTTTTTTGATTATCGCCGTGGGGGCGTACAGCGTCCTTTCGGGCGCGTTCGACTTCAAGGCGGCGAACTTCTCCACCTGGGGCAACGGGACCAGCCTGTTGACGCAGTTGAACGCCGACCTGTGGACCAAGCTGGTCCGTACCTATGCCGTGCTCGGCGTCCTGTTCACGGTTGGGGCGGCGTTGAAGGGAGAGAACCCGTTTAAGTTCCTTGCGGGGTTCACGGGCCTGTTCGTCCTGTCCGTGCTGGTGCGGGCCGTCAGCGCCGAGTACACGTTCAACCGCTACCTGGAGTGGGCGTTCTTCGCGCTGCTGCTGGGCCTGCTGATCGCCAACACGATTGGCGTACCGGCATGGCTGAAGCCCGCGGTGCAGACGGAATATTACATCAAGGCCGGGCTGGTCGTCATGGGGTTCTCGGTGCTGTTCTCCAACATCGTGAACTTCGGGCTTTACGGGCTGGGCATCGCCTGGATCGTCACGCCCATCGTCATCCTCTTTATGTGGTGGTTTGGCGTCCATGTCCTGAAGATCGACAACAAGCCCTTCATCATCACGATAGCAACCGCGACGAGCGTCTGCGGCACGTCCGCCGCCATTGCCTCCGCCGCCGCGTCGAAGGCGAAGAAGGAGGACCTGTCGCTGGCGGTGTCCATCTCCATCATCTTCACGGTCATCATGATGGTCTTTGAGCCGGTCATCATCCGCGCGGTGGGACTGGGTGAGCTGATGGGCGGCGCGCTGATCGGCGGCACGGTGGACTCCACGGGCGCGGTCACGGTGGCGGGCACGGCCCTGGGCAAGCTGGCGCAGACGAGCGCGGTGCTCGTGAAGTCGATTCAGAACATGCTGATTGGTTTCATCGCCTTTGCCGTGGCGGTCTTCTTCGCGACGCGGGTTGAGCGGGACGCGAACTCCAGCCGCGAGGTGACGGCGGCGGACATCTGGTACAGGCTGCCGAAGTTCATCCTGGGCTTCTTCGCCGCGTCCATCGTCGCCTCGTTTGTGTTCCTCCCGGCGGTGGGGAAGGGAAATGTCAGCGCGATCAACGGCGTGCTGGACCAGTATAAGAACTGGGCGTTTGTGCTGGCGTTCACCAGCATCGGCCTGAACACGAACTTCCGCGAGCTGAAGGGGACGCTGGCCTCCGGCAAGGCGCTCACGCTGTATATCATCGGGCAGCTCTTCAACATCATCCTGACGTTTGCCGCGGTCTACCTTCTCCTCTCCGGTAAATACTTCCCGCTTCCCGACATCGCGCTATAGAGATGAAAGTATGGACAGGCAGGGCGGCACTTCCCGTCCTGCTCTTCATTATTGCAACGGCGTTGGCGATCTACATCATGGCGCGTGGGCTGGGCCTTGACAGTTCGCTGGACTTTGGGGCGGGCGCCTATTACTACGCCGATATGCCCGGCTTTGAGCGGTGGACGGACAGGACGTATTACGTCTCCCAAACGCCCCGATGGGTTTTAATCGCGCTGTTCCTGATGTGGGGGGCCTTTATGTACCGCCTGTGGCTGCGGCTGGACTCTAAAGGAGAAAAATAAATGTCGGAGAAGCTGCTTATATTCATCCAAAAGCACAGGTACGCTCTCATATCGCTGGGGTCCGTCCTGGCGCTGATCGTCTTCTGGTGGGTAGGGAGCCTGCTGGACCTCTTTAATCCGGTGTTCATCCCCCCTATCGGCTCCGTGTGGGAGGCGTTCCTCAAGACGCTCCGCGACGGCTACAAGGGCTACTCGCTGCTCTACCACATCGGCGCGAGCATGAAGCGGCTCTTTATCGCCGTGACCCTCGCCTTCGCCGCGGCCTCGGCGCTGGGGCTGGTGTGCGGGATGAGCAAGACCGTCCTGGCCATCCTCGATCCGTTTATCGAGTTCTACCGCGCTCTGCCCCCGCTGGCGTACAACACGCTCATCGTCCTGTGGCTGGGCATCGGGGACGAGTCCAAGATCGCGCTGCTGTTCCTGAGCGCGTTCGCGCCCATCTTCATCCAGACGGTCTTCGGCGTGCAGCGCATCCCGCGGGACCGCATCAACGGGGCCAGGTCGCTGGGGGCGGACCGGTTCCGCCTGTTCTTCAAGGTCATCTTCCCGTCCGCCCTGCCCGATATCCTGACCGGCCTGCGCACGGCGGTCGGCGTGGCCTACGCGACCCTGGTGGCGGCGGAGATGGTGGCCTCCGCGTCGGGCATCGGCTGGATGGTGCTGGACGCGAGCAAGTACATCATGTACTCCACCGTGTACTTTGGGATCATCATCATGGGCCTCATCGCGATTCTCATCGACGCGGCCCTGCGCCAGCTCATCGGCCTGGTTACTCCCTGGCAGAGGGAGACGGCATAAATTAATTTTCAGGAGGATTTTTAAGATGAAGAAAGCATGGAAATACTTTGTAAGCGTTGTGTTCGTCCTGATTTTAAGCTTTGCGGCGGAGGCGGCGGACGCGCCCGCGCGAATCACGATGGGCTACTGGGAGTCCCCCAACGGCGAGCTTCTGGTGAAGGAGACCGGCGCGTTCAAGAAGGCCTTTCCGAACGTTG
>JAFUYV010000114.1 GCA_017476945.1 Fretibacterium sp. | reverse complement strand
CGTCGCGGACGACAAGCTGGGGGTGATCGTCCTGTGGCTGATGGGCAGCCTCTCCGGGGCCGGGCCGGGTTCCGCCGCCGCGGCGTGGGGGGGCTCCCTTCTGGTGCTGGTCCCGGCGCTGGTCTGTGCCCCCATGCTCGACGCCATGGCGCTGGGCGGGGGGCGGGGCGCGCTCCTGGGGGTGGACGAGGGGCGCGTGAGGACGCTGCTGCTGCTCACCACGTCGCTGGGGGTCGCGGCCGTGGTCAGTTCCTTCGGCATCATCGGCTTTGTCGGGCTCGTGATCCCGCACCTGCTGCGCCTGAGCGTTGGGCCGTCCCACCGGGCGCTTCTCCCCCTGTCGTTCCTTGCGGGGGGCTGCCTGCTCTCCGCCGCGGACGGCGTGGCCCAGAGCCTGGGCGAGCTGCCGGTGGGCGTGCTCACCGCCCTCATCGGCGGGCCCTTCTTCTGCTGGCTCCTCGTCCGAAGGGGGGCGCGGAGATGAACGGCCTGGGCTTTCGCGTGGAGGGACTGTCCTCAGGCTACAGAGGGCGGCCCGTCCTGAAGGACATCAGCGCGGAGATCCCGGCCGGGGCGCTGACCGTCCTCATCGGGCCGAACGGCAGCGGCAAGAGCACGCTGCTCCGCGCGCTGGCTGGCCTTCAGCCTTACGCGGGGTCCCTGGCCCTCACGGGACCGAAGGGAGCGCGCGAGGTGCGCGGGATATCCCGGCGGGAGTTTGGGCGTCTCGCCGGGGTTGTCCCCCAGGGCTTTCACCCGGCCTATCCCTTCTCCGTGTGGGAGGTCATCGGGATGGGTCGCCTGCCGCACGGCTCTTTCCTCCGCGGCCGACCGACGCCGGAGGACGATGAGGAAATCCTGGCCGCGGCGCGGCGCGTGGGGGTGGAGGCGCTTTTGCCCCGTCCTGTCACGGCCCTGTCCGGCGGGGAGGCCCAGCGCGTGCTGCTGGCCTGCGTGCTGGCCCAGAACCCGCCCGTGTTCCTGCTGGACGAGCCCACCTCGGCCCTCGACCCCAACCAGGCGGCCCGCGTCTTTGCCCTGCTCCGGGAACTGGCGGAGGAGGGCCGGACGGTGGTGACCGTCGTTCACGACATCAACGCCTCGCTGGTCTTCGCCGACGGCTGCCTGGCCCTCCGGGAGGGGAGGCTGCTCTTTCAGGGACCTATTGACGATTTGAACGGGGATGTCCTTCAGGCGCTCTACGGAACGCCGTTCCTGCCCTATCATTCCGAAAGGGGAGATGTGATGTGGCGCGCGCTCGCCGAATAGCCGTTCTGTTATCCCTTCTGTCCCTCTGCCTTTGCCCCGCTGTCTCGTCCGCGGGGCCTCGGGTCATCTCCCTGTATCCCGGCCACACGGACAACGTGCTGGCCCTGGGCGGGGAGTTGATCGGCGTATCGGAGAACGACAGCCCCGCCCTGGGGCTGCCGCGCTTCTCGCCGAGGGCGGGGGCGGAATCCCTGCTGGCGCTTCGCCCGGACCTCGTGCTGACGCGCGGGCTGGCCGAGCGGATGAACCCCGGCCTCTCCAAAATTTTGGCTCAGGCGGGCGTGCGTGTGGAGTCCATCGAGCCGCCCTCGTGGGACGCGTTCCCCGCCTATCTGCGGCGTCTCGCGGGGCTGCTGGGCCTTGACCCGGAGGCCGGGGTGGCGCGTCTGGGGGCGCTTCGCCGTGAGATTGAGGAGCGTGCGGAGAGCGCCCGGCGGGCAAGCGGCGGGGATGCCCCCCGCGTCGTTATTGAGGCCACAAGCCGGGAGCTGCACACGTGCTTGCCCGCCTCGTGGGCGGCGCGGCTGGTGGCCCTGTGCGGCGGGGTGAACGCCGCGGCGGACGCCCGTCCTCAGCGCGAGGGCAGCGCCGTCGCGCCCTGGGGGCTGGAGCGCGTGTTAAAATCTTTGGACGAGGGGCTGGATGTCTACCTCGTTCAGCGGGGCGCGATGAACGGGGCGACGCTGGAGGACGTGCGGGCGCGGCCCTGGGCGGGGGCTCTGGCCGGGGTGCGGCTGGCGGAGATGCCGGAGGCGGAGCTGAGCCGCCCGTCGCTCCTGGGGCTGGAGCGTGGGGGCGAGGAGCTGCTAAAAATCTTTTATGGGGAGGCGTCAGAATGAAGCTCATCGTTGCGGGAGCGGGGCCGGGAGACCCGGCGCTGGTCACGTTGGCGGCGGTTCACGCGGCTCAGGCGGCCAATTTGGTGTTGCTTCCCTGTTCTCATGAGGGAAAACCCAGCGTGGCGGGCACGGCGATTCAGGCGGAGCTCCCTCACGTCCCGACGGCGCCCCTGCTCTTCCCCATGACGCACGACGCGAAAGCGCGGGACGAGGCGCTGAAACGCCAATTGGAGGCCCTCCGTCCGCAGTGGCAAGGCGCGGAAACCGTCGTCCTGCCGGTGATCGGGGACTCAGCCCTCTACGCAACGGGGGCGTACCTTTATGACGTGTGGCGGGAGCTTGTGCCGGACCTGGAGCTTGAGCTCATCCCCGGCATATCGGCGCACTCCCTGGCCGCGTCCTGCGCGAGGCGCTTTTTGGCCCTGGGCGAGGACATCCTCTCGGTCGTCCCTGGGACGGCTCCCCCGGAGCGCATCGAAGCGGCGCTGGCGGCGTCCGACGCTGCGGCGCTCTACAAGCCCAGCGCGTTGAGGGACAGGCTGCGGGACGTTGTGCTGCGCGCCGGGCCATGGCGCGAGGCCGTCCGCGTGGACCGCGCGGGGCTGCCGGATGAGCGCGTCCTGACGGGGGACGAGGCCCTGGACCCGGCCGGGGAGTACCTCTCCCTGTTGCTGCTCTGGAGGGGGGAGCGGGCCTGAACGGGCTTCTGAGGGGCGAGCTCTGGCTGACGTTCGACGTCCTGCTGGGGCTTGCGGTGGGGGAGCTCATCCTGCGCTGGGGGGTGGCGGACCGCCTGATGCGGCGGATGATGCCCTGGCTTCAGCGGCATGGCATTGGCCCCGTCGTGGGGCTGGCTCTGGCGCTCAGCTTTGCCTCCTCCAAGGCGGGGGCGGCGCTGTTGGCCTCCGCGCTGGAGGAGAGGCGTGTTGACCGGCATACGGCCCTGTGGGGAACGTTGATGCTGCCCCTGCCCTCCTACCTGCGGCGCTGGCCGGCGACCTTTGCCCTTGCCGTCAGCCTGGCGGGCGTGGCGGGGGGCGTCTTCGCGCTCTTCCTGCTTCTGCGCAGCACGGCGCGTTTTTTTCTGGCCTTCTTCATCCTGCGCCGCGGCGGCGGCCGAAACTCCGCGGCGGCAGCGGACAGGGCTCCGGCCGCACCTGGGGCCCCCGGTTTCCGGAAGTGGAGAAACCTCCTGCGGACGCTGCCCCTGGCGTGGCTCCTCTTCGCCGTGGCCTACGCGCTGGTCCCCTGGGCGGACGCGCTTCTCAGGCGCTGGTTCCTCGGCGGGACGTTTCTCCCTCTGGCGGGGTGGACCGTGGCGGCGGCCTCTCTGGCCCATGTGTCCGCGGCGCTGGCGCTGGCGGGCGGCAGCCTGGCGGCGGGCGAGCTCACAGCGGCCCAGGCTATCTTTGCCCTCATCCTGGGCAGCGGCCTGGGGGTGGTGACTCGCGTCCTGCGGCAGAACGCGGGCTACTACTTCGGGCTCTTCCCCCCGGACATGGCCCGAAGGCTTTTGTTCTGGAACCTGGCGACGATCCTGCCTCTGGTGCTGCTGAGCCTGGGACTGGCGGCCTTGCCGCTGGCGCTTTAGCCGTTCATGCTGTCGTTGCCCCGCCCGGCTGTGCCGCGCGTCCCCTCGGAGCGGCGAGCGGTCCGTCCGGGGGGTCGTGGTATCATGGGAGAAGGCCGCGAACGGATGGAGGGTAGCCATTCCCTGAGGCGTTTAAGCGGCGAATAGGGTGTCATGGAGGCGGAAACGATGAGGATTGACAAGGTGCAGAGCGGTGCGGAACTGACGGTGGCGCTGGACGGCAGGCTGGACACGGTGACGGCCCCGCAGCTTGACGCGGAGCTGGGCGGCTTATCCGGCGTCGCGAAGCTCGTGTTTGACATGGGAAAGCTGAACTACATTTCCTCCGCCGGGCTTCGGGTGCTCCTGAACGCGCAGAAAAAAATGGAGAAAAGCGGCGGCGACATGCTGGTCAGGAACATCAATCATGAGATCAGGGAGATTTTTGAGGTTACGGGGTTCGATGAGATTCTGACCCTTGAGGCGTAGGCGCGGCTGCCCTGCCGGCGGAGCCGTCCCGCCCCGCGTGATATCCCCGGCAGCGAGCGCGCTGTTCTCTGTGGGCTTGTGTGTTATATCGGTTGTTACAAGTTCACGGAGGCGCTGGCGTCGCGGCGCGAATCTAAGGCCCGCAGCACGGTCAGGACGGCGGCCTATATCACGGCAGGGGGTCTGATGGCGGGGAAGGCCTTAACGCTCGGTTAGCGGATGAGGCTGCGTCCGCTTCAACTTAAAAAGGAAACGGAAGTGTTAAAGATGAAGACGTATCCTGTCCCCCTGGTTCCCGGCCCCGTCTCCGTCCCTCAGAGGATACGCGAGGCGTGGAACAATGATTTCGGCAGCTCGGATATCGAGGCGGAGTTCTTTGAGCTCTACGCGGAAAATCAGAGGCTTGTCCAGAGGGTCCTGAGGACGCGGGAGAGCGTCGTCATCACCTCCGGCGAGGCGATGTCCATCCTGTGGGCGAGCCTCAAGTGCACGCTGAGGCCTGGCGACCGGCTGCTGGCCGTCGCGTCGGGGTTGTTCGGCGAGGGCTTTGCCGGCATGGCCCGCTCCATTGGGGTTGAGGCCGAGACCGTCGCCTTTCCCTATGACGAGGTTCCTGACCCGCAGAAGGTCCGGGAGGCCGCGCGGAGGTTTCGCCCTCAGGTCCTCACCGCCGTCCATTGTGAGACGCCAAGCGGCACCCTCACGCCTTGCCTGAGGGAGCTGGGGGAGGCCGCGCGTGAGGTGGGGGCGCTTTTCGTCACCGACTTTGTGTCCAGCGGGGGAGGCGCGCCCCTGGACGTGGACGGCAGCCTCATCGACATCGGGCTGTGGGGCAGCCAGAAGGTCCTGTCCCTGCCCCCGTCCCTGTCCATCTCCACGGTGTCGGGGCGCGCCTGGGAGGTCATG
>JAFUYV010000113.1 GCA_017476945.1 Fretibacterium sp. | reverse complement strand
GGACAATCTTGAGAGCAAGCTGAAGGACCGCCACCCGGAGTGGAAGAGCGGCCTGAGCATCGACGATCTGAAGAAGCGCAACGAGGAGAGGGACAAGAAAATGAGGGCGACGATCGTCGCGTATATGAACGGCATTAACCTTGCCGCGCAGGACTTCAAGTCGGACGACGAGCTGCGCTCCAAGCTCATGGACCTGCTGAAGAGCCCCAAGGGGCAGACCCAGGCGATACAGGGCCTCGGCGCGCTGCTGGACCACGCGAACCTGATGCTGGTGCGGAACGAGAACACCATTCAGGGCATGATGACGGCGTACCTGGAGTACGAGCGCGACGCCATCGACAAGCGGGAGCAGAAGGGCAAGAGCATCATCGAGGCCTGCGGCGGGCTGAAGGGATACAAGCCGGCCGCCAAGAGCTACAATCTGGGGCTGTGACCATGCGGCGCGGGGTTCTTCTGATTCTGATAACGGCGGCGCTCCTGTCCGTCACGGCGGCGTGGGCGGCGGCCACCACGAGTTACGGCATTGACTCCACGCTGGACTACGTGCAGAACTTCACCAAGGCCGGCTCCGGCATGATGGAGACGGTGCTGCGGTACGCCAGAAATCTTTTCATCGGGCTGGCCACGCTGTCCCTTGCCCTGGGGCTGATACGGATGCTGTTGAACGGCGAGAGCAACCTGGGGACCGTCGCGGCGCACCTCGCAAAATGGATACTCTACACGGGGGTATTCTCGTGGATCATGTCCCACGACGTGCCGCAGACCATCATCAACTCCTTCGTGGCGATAGGGGGCAGGGTGGGAGGACAGGACAGCATCGCGCCGGACAACATCCTCTCCGCCGGAATCCGAATGTACGGAAGCCTTGTGGAGAAGGGCTGGAACGCCGGGTGGGGGGACTTCATCGGCGTCACGCTTCTGGGCGTCATCATTCTGGTCGTGATCGCCATGATTGCCGGGACTTTCGCCCTCGCGCTGATTGAAATGCACCTGGTCATCTGCGGCGGGGCGGTGCTGCTGGGCTTCGGCGGCTTCGACTACACGCGGAACATCGCCATGAGCTACCTGAGGTACGTCATCTCCGTCGGCGTCAAGCTGCTGATGGTGATGGCCCTGTACGGGTTGGCCAACAGCGCCATACCGAACTGGGAGAGCAGCTTCAGCGCGGCCACGGACATGACGGCGCTCATCACGGCGGCGGGGCAGATCCTTGGCGGCGTCATCTGTATTTATATGGCGGTGAGGCACATCCCCGACATCGCGCAGTCCGTGGTGAATCGGGCCTCGATGAGCTTCGGGCATCCGGCGGCGCAGCTTGTGTACGCCTCCGTGTCGGGTATGCCCACGGTGAGCGCGCAGAACGGCGGCGGGTTCCTGAGCGCGCTGATGGACGCTTTACAGGGGGCTCGCCGCCCGAGGAACAGCCAGCCCCAGGCCGAAACGCCGGCGGCCCCGGGTCCCGCTGAGTCCATTGAGGGCTACGCGGTGAGGGAGTACGTCAGGGGACAGGACGGGATGCTGAGCGGCGCGGGGTACAATCCACTATCGAACAATCAAGCCGCCCGTCTGGTTGGGAGCCCTGCCAACGCCGGGGCGATGACGAACTACGTCCCGTCCGCAGCCGTCTATGGCGCGGCGTCGGAGCAGAGGGCGCCCGTTGGACTCGCAGGCACAGCGCCCATCGTGGGGCAGCCGATGAGCCCGCAGAGACAGGTCCAGCCCACCTCGCCTATGCCGGCGGGTCTGGAAAGTCTATGAGAAGGGAAGGTAAGAGATGACAGAAAGAGAGCGCGCGAACATGGGGAGGGATAACCCCTATCTCTCCGCCAGGGCGGAGTACGGGGACCGGTACGGCGCGGCGGTGAATGAGGCAGCCCGCTGGCGTCAGATCGCCTTTCTCCTGCTGGCGCTGAGCCTTGCCTTCGGCGGGATGATGATCTGGATGGCGGCTCAGAACAAGGTCGTCCCCTACGTCGTGCAGGTGGACAAGCAGGGCTACTCCGTGGCGATCAAGTCGGCGGAGGAGGGCTCCGCCGCCGACCCGCGAGTGGTCGTCGCGGCCCTGAGCCGGTTCTTCACGAACTTCAAGACCCGCGTCGTGGACCCCTACGCGCAGAGGGCGATGGTCAACGACGTGTACAGTTACCTTGCCCGGGGCAGCTCCGCCGAGGGTATCGTGACCCACTATTTCCGGGAGAACAACCCCTTTGACAACCCCGACGGGTACACAACGCTGGTGGAGGTGCAGTCCGTCCTTGCCGTCGGCGGAGGGGGCACGTCGTGGCAGGTCCTCTGGACGGAGAAGAGGCTGCGCCGGGGAGAGATACGGAGCACCACGGAGTGGCGCGCCATCGTCACCATCGCCGTCTCCCCAGTCCGCGATCTGTCCGACGTGATAAAAAATCCGCTCGGAATTTATGTCACCGAGCTGAATATGGCCCAGGATGTCGTCACCGGCGACGACAATTAGCGTAAGTGAGGTTATGAAAATGAAGCGAAAGATTGTTGTCTCGTTGTTCGTGGTATTTGCGCTGGCGGCGCCGTCCCTGGCGGCCACCCCCACTCCCGGCTATGACCCGGAGACGGGCCGGATCATCCTCCCCTCCGAGGTGGGCCTGGAGGACGATTACGTATATCAGCAGCAGAACGACCTCGCCGCGATCCAGGCCGCCGAGGAGCAGTACCAGGCGCTTCAGGAGGCCAAGGAGGAGCGCGAGCGCATCCAGCAGTGGGAGAAGCTGGACATGGAGATCAAGCTGCGCCGCTACGATCAGCTTGTGATGGGGATGAAGAAGGACTTCGACGCCGCCAAGACCGCCGCAAACCCCTTCATGGGGGAGCAGGGCTATGTCATCTACCCCTATGGGGAGGTCGTGCCGGTCATCACCTGCCGCCCGCTGAGAATGACCGACGTCGCCCTGGAGCCCGGCGAGGAGATCATGGGCGTCCACGCGGGGGACTCCGTGCGGTGGCAGTTCTCGCCATCTCAGTCCATGAAGAACGGCCTGGCCGTCGCGCACATCGTGGTGAAGCCCAGCCAGCCGGGGATCTCGACGAACCTGCTCGTCCACACGGACCGGAGGACGTACAACCTCGACTTCACCTCCTCCGAGAAGGCGGAGTACCTCCGCGGGGTGGCCTTCTCCTACCCGGCCAATGACCTGACGTATCTCTTCCGGCGAGACAACACGAAAAAAGAAAAGTCCCTTGAGGACGAGATACAGGGCCCCATGTCCAACGTGGACATTGAGGAGCTGTACACCCTGTACTCCATCACCAACACGTCTAAGGTGGACTGGAGCCCTGAGGCCGTCTTTGACGACGGGGAAAAGACCTACATCCGGATGCCCTCCCGCTTCAGCGAGACGCCCGCGTTCTACATCGTGCTGGACAAGAAGGAGACGCTGACGAACTTCCGCGTCAAGGGGCGCTACTACATCGTGGACCGCCTTTTCGACAAGGCGTACATGAAGATCGGCTCAAAACGGGTCGTCATCCTCCGCAAGGACAGGCTGGCCGACAGCAACGTCAGGGAGAGCCGGGAAGCCAACCGTCTCAGGACGGCGGCAAGGGGGAGCGGTAAGTAATGGAGCAGGAGGAGGTCAGGCAGAACCGTTTTGAGCCCGTGCCGGCGAAGATGAGCAAATCGTCCACCAAACGCATCGCGCTTTTTATCTTCATCGCCGCAGGCGCGCTCTTCACATTGGTGACGTTCGCGATCGTCAACTCCGGGGATGAGATCCGGAGCAGCAGGGCTCCGTCCGAGGTCATCGAGGCGTCACGCAGCGCGTCGATCATCGTCCCCCCGCCCCCGCGCCAGCCAGAGCCGGAACCGGCCCCAAGGCAGACGGCTGCCGTAGAGGAGGAACAGGAACAGCCGGCTCTCGCCCCGCAGGACGCCTCGCAGCCACAAACGAGGCGGATGGTGCGCCCCGCTTACGTCCCCGCCCCCGGCGGGGACAGGGCCAGGAACGTCACCAGCAGAAGGCGGGACGCCCAGACGCAGCGTCTTCAGGCCGCCTCCGCGCCAACCATCATTCAGGGCTTCAGGCGTCCGGAGGGGACCGGCGCACAGGGTGACGTGGCGGCGCTTCAGGCAGGTTCGGCAGCGGGGACCTTGCCCGCCGCTATCGGGGCGGACGCTGCCAATGGCGCGATGGGGGCTGTCCAGTCAAACGTTTCCGGCCTCATGCCCGAAGTGGACGCCGGCAGCGACCCCAACGGCTGGGCCAGGAAGGAAGCGTTCAGGAATCAGTCCCTTCCGGCGGAGTACTCCCAGCATACGCGGGTCTTCCCCGTCAGCGCGCTGGAGCTGAAGGCGGGGGCGATGCTGCCCTGCGTGCTCATCTCCGGCCTGAACTCCGACCTGCCCGGCAACCTGATCGCCCAGGTCTCGGAGAACGTGTGGGACACGGCGACGGGGCGGCGGCTGCTCATCCCCCGCGGCTCGCGGCTCATCGGAACTTACGACCATCAGATAACGTACGGGCAGAACAGGGCGCTCGTTATCTGGAGCCGGCTTATCTTCCCG
>JAFUYV010000014.1 GCA_017476945.1 Fretibacterium sp. | reverse complement strand
CTTCTGTCCGCTGCACTCGGCGATCTCCTCGCGCAGCGCCGCCGTAAGCTGGTCGAGGTCCAGGCGGTTGAGCAGGGTCTGCACGCCGTCCGCGCCGATCCCGGCCTCAAACTTCTTATCGTAGCCCTGGCAAAGGAGCTGCTGGCGCTCATAGATGACCTCACCCTGATTGAAGGGGGAGCTGCCCGGCTCAATCACCAGGTAACACGGGTCGTCCACCACCTTCGCAAGGGGCACAGCCCGGAAGCGCTCAGGGTACTTCTGCTCAATGAAGGCGAGCTCGGTCTTGGAGAGGATATCCCCCCTCGCGAAAGGAAGGTGCGCCACGGCCGTCACGATGAAGGCCTCGCTCCCGCCTGCCTTGGCGCGTATGAAAGACCCCTTGTCCTCGATCTCCTCCATCTTCGAGGCGGGGATAGCCTCGCCCTGCTTCAGGTCCAGCCCCTCCACCGGGTCCGTCAGGGTGAAAGCGGGCTCGACCTTGAAGGTCTCGTCGCCGTAGTCCGTCTTGTAGCGGGCCACCTGCTGGGCCGAGAGAAGGTCCCCCTCGTTGACCGGCACGTCGTCCACGAACTCCAGGGAGTACGCTTCCTCCGCCCGGAAGGCCGGGTCGTAGTGCGCGTGGATCTTCATCTCGCTCTCCGAGATGATGGCGTCCTTCTGCACCAGGCCGGAGTGGCTGCCCACGGCCGTGACCTTCCAGGCATTCTCGTTCTTGCGCGTGGGGGCAAAGTAGACGACCTTCTCCAGATCCTTGGCGCTTGTGCCCAGAAGCAGGCTGAGGCGGCTGGGGATGCCCCGCAGATACCAGATATGCACGACCGGGACGGCCAGCTCGATGTGTCCCATCCGCTCGCGCCGGACGCGGTTGTCCGTCACCTCCACGCCGCAGCGGTCGCAGATCACGCCGCGGAACTTTGGGCCGCTCCGCTTGTATTTCCCGCAGGCGCACTCGTAGCTCCGCGTGGGGCCAAAGATGCGCTCGCAGAAAAGCCCGTCCTTCTCCGGGCGCAGGGTGCGGTAATTGATCGTCTCCGGCTTCTTGACCTCGCCGCTGGATATCTCGCGGATACGCTCCGGCGTTGCGAGCTTGATCCGGACGCCGACTATCTCTTTTCTCGCCATACCCGTCAGTCTCCTTCTCCGTTCAAGGGCGTTTCCTCATCTAAAAGCAGGGACTCTTTCTCCTGGTCTTTCTCCTTGTCGCCGTCCTCGACGAAAAGATCGTCGTGGAACAGTCCGCCTCCGGCAGGGACGGTGTCCTCCCGGCCCATGACGTCTTCAAAGAGGGCGGACATGCCGCCGCCTTTCTCCTCGATGAAGAGGTCTTCCTCCTTGGGGCCCTCCAAGTCATCAAGCTGCTTTTGCTCCTCCTGCTGAGCGGAGTCCTGGGCCGGATCGTTGCCAAAGACGTCTGGCAGCACGCCCGCGTTGGCGTAGAAGCCCTTTTCCTCTTCATCCTCGATGGGGATGCCCCCGATGCTCCCATCGTCGTACTTCACCTCGACGTCCAGCCCCAGGCCCTGGAGCTCCTTGATCAGGACGCGGAAGCTCTCCGGGACACCGGGCTTCACCAGGCTCTGGCCCTTGACGATGCGCTCGTAGGTCTTTTCGCGCCCGCGGATATCATCGGACTTGACGGTCAACATCTCCTGCAGCACGTTCGCCGCCCCGTAGCCCTCCAGGGCCCAGACCTCCATCTCCCCGAAGCGCTGCCCGCCGAATTGGGCTTTGCCGCCCAGGGGCTGCTGGGTGATGAGCGTGTACGGTCCTGTGGAGCGGGCGTGTATCTTGTCGTCAACGAGATGGATGAGCTTCAGCATGTACATGCAGCCAATGGTGACCTTCTTCGCCATGGGCTCGCCCGTGCGGCCGTCCCGGAGTGTGATCATCCCGTCCTCCGTGAGATCGGGATAGCGGTCCTTGGCCAGGGCCTTCATCCCCTCGAAGATCTCGGACTCCTGGGCTCCCTCGAAGACCGGCGTGGCCACGTGCCAGCCGTTGTTCACCGCCACGAAGCCCATGATGGTTTCCAGCACCTGCCCCAGGTTCATGCGGCTGGGCACACCCAGTGGGTTCAGCACCACGTCCACCGGCGTGCCGTCCGGCAGGTAGGGCATATCCTCCACCGGCAGGATACGGCTGACGACGCCCTTGTTTCCGTGGCGTCCGGCCATCTTGTCCCCCACGGTGATCTTGCGCCACTGGGCCACATAGACCTTCACCGCACGGATGACGCCGGGGCCCAGGGCCTCCGGATTGTCCTTGCGCTCAAGCTGCTTGATGGCGACGACCTTGCCTCGCGAGCCGTGGGGCAGCTTCAGGGAGTTGTCGCGCACCTCGCGAGCCTTCTCGCCGAAGATTGCACGCAGCAGGCGCTCCTCCGGCGTCTGGTCGGACTCGCCCTTGGGTGTCACCTTCCCCACCAGGATATCCCCGGCGTTGACCTCCGCTCCGATGCGGATGATGCCGTCCTCGTCGAGGTTGCGCAGCATGTCCTCGCCCACGTTGGGGATGTCCCGCGTGATCTCCTCAGGACGGCCCAGCTTCGTCTCGCGGGCCTCGATCTCGTATTCCTCAATGTGGATGGACGAGAACTTGTCCTCCTTCACAAGGTTTTCGCTCAACAGGATGGCGTCCTCGAAGTTATAGCCCTCCCACGGCACGAACGCCACCAGGACGTTCTGCCCCAAGGCCAGCTCGCCGTTCTCAATGGCCTGGCCGTCGGCGATGATATCACCCTTCTCCACGATGTCGCCCTTATGGACGAGGGGGCGCTGATGAATGACCGTGCCCTGGTTGGAGCGGCGGAATTTTATCAGGGAGTACTTGCGTTCGCCGCCCTTCGGCTTCGGGCGGATGCGTATCTCCTGGGAGTCCACATAGGTCACCTCGCCTGACTCGTTGGCCACCACGCAGGAGCCGGAGTCCTTGGCGATGCGATGCTCAATGCCCGTGCCTACCCTTGGCGCCTCGGGCAGGATCAGCGGCACGGCCTGGCGCTGCATGTTGGAGCCCATGAGGGCGCGGTTGGCGTCGTCATGCTCCAGGAAGGGGATGAGCGCCGTCGAGGACGAGACGATCTGGCGCGGGGACACGTCCATATAGTCAACCTCCTCCGTGGGCACGGTGTCGATGTCGTCGCCGTGCCGCGTGGGGCAGGTCTCCCCCGCGATATAGGACTCGCCGTCCTCCCGTGTCTCGACGGGGGTGTTGGCCATCGCCACGTAATACTTGTCCTCGTCGTCCGCGGACAGGAACTCAATCTTGTCTGTCAGCTTGCCGTTTTTGACCTTAAGCCGGGGCGTGATGAGGAAGCCGTGCTCGTTGAGCCGGGCGTAGGTCGTCAGCGAGGAGACCAGCCCGATGTTGGGACCCTCCGGGGTCTCAATGGGGCAGACGCGGCCGTAGTGTGTGTAGTGGACGTCGCGCGCCTCGAACCCTGCCCGCTCACGGCTGAGGCCGCCGGGGCCCAGCGCGGAGAGGCGGCGGCGGTGCGTCACCTCAGCCAGGGGGTTCGTCTGGTCCATGAACTGCGAGAGCTGACCTGAGCCGTAGAACTCGCGCAGCGCGGCCACGATGGGGCGGACGTTGATCAGCTCGCGCCCCGTCGCCACACCCAGATCGGGAAGGGTGGTCATCTTCTCCCGCACCAGGCGCTCCATGCGCAGCAGGCCGATACGTATCTGGTTCTGGAGCAGCTCGCCAATGGAGCGGACGCGGCGGTTGCCCAGGTGGTCGATGTCGTCGTTCCTCTTCTCCTGGGCCTTCATGACGAACATCTCCTTCAGGATAGCTATCAGGTCCTCCAGGGTCAGCAGGCGCACGTCCTCGGAGATGTTCATCCCCAGACGGCGGTTCAGTTTGTAGCGCCCCACACGTCCCAGGGTGTAGCGTCTGGGGTCACGGAAGAGGCTCCTGCAATACTCGCGGGCGTTCTCAACGCGGGCGGGCTCGTTGGGACGCAGGCGGCGGAAGATCTCCTGCATCGCCTCGTCCGGGCTGCGGGTCATGTCCCTCTCCAGCGTGAGCGCCAGCGCGGGGTCGAGGCCAAGCACGTCGATGCCCCCGCGCCCGCCGGGGTCCTTCTGATAGAGCTCGTTCAGGATATCACGGGTGATAGTGTGCCCGCGCGCGATGATGACGCGGCCGTCCTCGTCCAGGATGTCCTCTGCCGGGAACTTGCCCCGCATCTCGTCGCTGTACTCCATGAAGGTGGACTCCGAGTTGAAGGCCGCGATGATCGCGTCGTTGTTGGGGATGCCAAACGCCTTGAGCAGCAGCGTCACGGGCAGCTTCCGCCGGTTGTCGATATTCACCGTGATGATGTCGCCGGAGGCCATGGAAAAGTCCAGCCATGCCCCACGGTCGGGGATCAGCTTTGCCGAGCAGATCTCCTGCCCGGGGACGCCGCTGTACGTGAAGTAGATGCCGGCGCTTCGGGCAAGCTGATTGATGACGACGCGCTCCGTCCCATTGATAATGAAGGTCCCCCTGTCCGTCATGATGGGGAAATCCCCAAGGAAGATCTCCTCTTCCTTGCTCTCCTGGGTCTTGGTGTTCGTCAGGCGGATTGTGGCCCGGATGGGTCGGGACCACGTCATGTCCTTCTGCCGTGCGTCCTCCTCGCTGAAATTAGGTTTGTCAACATAATAACGAACAAACTCCAGAACAAACTGCCCATCGTAGCTTTCGATGGGGAAGATCTCCTGAAGAAGCTCCTGGAGCCCTTGCGGCCTACGCTTATCTGGGGCGACATCCTCCTGATAAAACCACCGATAAGAATCCCGCTGCACCTCAATCATATCCGGCATCTCGACCAAATCATGTGCGCGACCGAAGGTGTAGCGCTGACGCGACTTGCTTACCGGGACAAACTCAGGCATACGATTAAGACCTCCCAAGTCGGGGAAATTGTGTCAAAAAGGAATAATAGCAAAAGGATATAGCCCTGTCAAGTGACACGACTATATCCTTTTTTAAATTTCTTAATTGGTGCCCGAGAGAGGACTCGAACCTCCACGGCCTTGCGACCACTAGAACCTGAATCTAGCGCGTCTACCAATTCCGCCACCCGGGCTCTAAGACGCTAACTATTTTAGCACGTTCCCCCGATTTGGCAAGAGGTTTTTGCAGCTTCCTTAAGACTGAAGCTCAGGGGTAACAGATCCTCGGAAGCTCCCGCTCTTACTTCAGCTCCGAGAAGTACTTAATTGTACGGACCATCTGGCTGGTGTAGGAGTTCTCGTTGTCGTACCAGGAGACGACCTGGACCAGCGTGTTGCCATCAGCCAGGGGCATGACCTTCGTCTGGGTGGCGTCGAAGATGGAGCCGTAGGTGCTGCCGATGATGTCGGAGGAGACGATCTCGTCCTCGTTGTACTCGAAGGACTCCGTGGCCTCCTTCTTCATCTGGGCGTTGACCTGATCCTTTGTGAAGGAGCCCTTGATGACCGCGTCCAGAATGGTGGTGGAGCCGGTGGCCGTCGGAACGCGCTGGGCCGCGCCGTTCAGCTTGCCGTCCAGCTCGGGGATGACCAGGCCGATGGCCTTGGCCGCGCCGGAGGACGTGGGGACGATGTTCTCAGCGCCCGCGCGGGAGCGGCGAAGGTCGCCCTTGCGGTGCGGGCCGTCCAAAATCATCTGGTCGCCGGTGTAGGCGTGAACGGTGGTCATAAAGCCGCCCACGACGGGGGAGAGGTCGTTCAGGGCCTTGGCCATGGGGGCGAGGCAGTTGGTGGTGCAGGACGCGGCGGAGATGATGTCGTCCGACGCCTTGAGGTTCTTGTGGTTGACGTTGTAAACGATGGTGGGCAGGTCGTTGCCCGCAGGAGCGGAGATGACGACCTTGCGCGCGCCGGCCTTGATGTGGGCGCTGGCCTTCTCCTTGGACGTGTAGAAGCCCGTGCACTCCAGCACGACGTCGATCTTCAGCTCGCCCCAGGGCAGGTTGGCGGCGTCCTTCTCCGCATAGATGGTGATCTTCTTGCCGTTGACGGTGATGGAGTTGTCATCGCAGGCGACGGTCCCGTTGAAGCGGCGGTGCATCGTGTCGTACTTCAGCAGGTGGGCCAGCATCTTGGGGCTGGTCAGATCGTTGATGGCGACGACCTCATACCCCTCCGCCTGGAACATCTGACGGAAGGCCAGACGCCCGATGCGCCCAAAACCATTGATCGCTACTCTTACAGCCATGTCAAATTCCTCCCTAAAAAGATACAAGTTCCAATCTCCAGCTAGGGTATTATACATCAAAAAGAAGGAACGGCGTTAGTCCTGCCCGCACCGCGGCCGGGTGCAGAATATTAATTTGGAAATAACGCCTACAGCCCCCCGCCTCTGCCGGAGGCGTCCCTTTCTCCTTTCAAGGCGTGCTGTCACCGCATCAGGCTTAGCACATTCTG
>JAFUYV010000112.1 GCA_017476945.1 Fretibacterium sp. | reverse complement strand
GATTACTTCCCCACCTATCGGATCGCGGTGGGGGACCTGAACGGCGACGGGGCCGCCGATGAGGTGGCGCTTGTCTACGGCGGCGATAACGATGAGGATATCGACACCTATTTCTTCGAGTGCTGGCAGATCTCCCAGTCCGGCGGCTCCCTCACGGCCTCCCGACTGGGCAGCACGGTCGCAAGCCATTCCTATTACGCCCACCGCGGCAGCGCCTGTGACATCACTGCGGGGGACTTCGACGGCGACGGAAAGCTGGAGCTGGCCGCCGCCTATGGGGACGAGTGGGGCGGCGACAGCAAGAAATTTACCTATATCGCCATTGAGACATTCAAGTGGAACGGCAGCGATTGGACTCACCACTGGGATGATACCAATGACCTTGCGTATCAGATTTCCAGAGGGGACAAGGATGATGAGTATCGCCAAGGGGGCATCGTCATGACGGCCGCGGACCTTGACGGCGACGGCAGGGACGAGATCGTGACCCTGGCCCTCCACGGCCACCAAGATGACAATCAGGACGAGCGGGCCCAGGCGTTTTTAGCGGTGTGGACCTGCGACAGCGGCAATCAGCCCGGCAAAAAGGGCTTCTGGAACCTGAGCGACTCCAGTGGGGCCATCAAGGGGCTCCTCGACAGCTGGTGGCTCGGCGCCCCCTGGACCTGGTCCTGGAACCTCAGACTCTTCTCCATTGCGGCGGGGCCCTTCACCGGCACTCTCCGGCCTAATGGCCTCGCCTGCGACGACATTGCCTTCTCCCTATCCGGTGGAATCCCCGGGAGGTCGCTGAAGAACGTCACCCATCAGCGGGTCTGGATCGTGAAGCCGGCGCTTGACGGGAGCAATGCCTTCAGCGGCTTCTCCACGGCCGTGAAGGTCCTGGACGTGGACGCCGTCGGGACGGTGGGCCTCGCGGCGGCGGACTTCACCCGCGAGAGTGTCACCCTGGACGAGCCTGAGCACTACAAGTCAGAGGGCCGCGAGGATTACTTTGGCGTCTTCCAGGTCCCGCCCTTCCACGTCGACTACATCCAGGCCCCATGGCAGGACGCGAGGGAGCTGACGAACTTCTCCTACGCCGGCGGATCCGTGAGCTATTCGAGGGCGTCCAGCTCCACTGGCGTGAAGGACACGTCCTACGCGACCCGCGCCTTCACCGAGAAGGGCACTAATTTCTCCGTGGGCCTGGGCTCCGCGCACGACTGGATGAGGCCGGGGGCCGGGCCGGGCGCGGTCGCCAAAATTCTGAGCGCCAAGAAGATCGTCGGCTACACCTTCAACGTTGGATATTCCAGCAGCACGAAGGACAGCCTGGAGGAGGTGGCGTCCCAGGCCAGCAGCAGCGCCAACGCCATCACCATGAACCTCACGTCCAGCAACAAGACCTACGACGGCCTCATGAGCTATGAGACGGATATGCACATCTGGCGCTATCCTGTGCAGGAGCCGCTTCCGGCCTGGTTGGTGGGCAGCCTCATCGACTCCGGCTTCCTTGACGAGGATTATTATGACAACAAGCCCAGCGAAACCGCCAAGGACGATGGAAGCATTTACATCACCTACACGATGTGCGACGCCCCGGTCACCGTGAAGCACGACGGCAGCAGCGGGCAGAACGACGACTATATCGCCGACCACGAGGAGGGCAACCTGTTCTCCTATCCCACAACCATTGGACACATGGAGGACTTCAAGGACCGTCAGAGGGCCCTGTCGTCCAGGAACAGGCTCGAACTGGGCAGCGAGGAGACGATAACGCTTGCCTTCCAGGAGACGGACACGGAGAAAAACACGTCGTCCACCACTTCCAAGCACACCAAGACCCACAGCGTCTCGGCCAGCGCGTCGCTGGGCGGCCTGAGGAAGTTTATCGAGGGCAGGGCTTCTGGCGGTGGAGACTGGACGTACAGCAACCAGGCTGGGAACACGGAAAGCTACACCAAGACCTACAGCGACAAAGAGAGCCTGAGCGTCTCCCTGGCCACCACGGCCCTGCCCGCCGGGGTGGAGAATCTGGGGTACACGACGGAGTTTCAGGCGTTCACCGACGCGGCGGGGGCCGTGCAGATGGGCTTCGCGGTGGACTTCAATGACGCTGCCCCCCTGTGGCGGCCCAACCCCAGCGGGAACACGGATGTCTCCGTCTACCGAAAGCTGCCCGACCCGTCGCTGGTGCTTCCATCAAAGTTCACCGCCCGGAACCAGGCGGCGAACGGCGTCGTGGTGACGACCTGGACGGCGACGGAGGACGAGGACGTGGCCACGCAGATACGCGGCGTGACGTTCTTCGACTACCGGACGGGGGATTATACCAGCTCCCTGCTTCAGCGGAACGGGCTTTACCGCATCTCCGTGCCGGTCTATAACGCCAGCTTTGTGGACGCGGAGGATTTCGACGTGGCCCTGTACTGGCGGGAGGAGCAGACCCAGGTGGGCGTCATCCCGGAACCGAAGCTGATGGGGACGCAGACCATGAGCCTGAAGGGCTGGAGACACGCGAGCAGCAACGTGAACGAGGCTGACAGGCATCGGGGCAGGGCGGAGTTTGACGTGGCGATCCCGGAGGATTTCCCTGAAGGGAACTACGAGTTCGTCGTGAAGATCGATCCTGACGGAAAACTCGCTGAGGTTCACGAGGAGTGGAGCGCGGATGTGCCCGGCGGCAACAACACGGGGCATTACAGCTTCGCTGTAAAGGGGGACGCCGGCACGGCCGCCGCGTCCAGCGGGGGCGTGAGGGCTGTCCCCATCTCCACGGCCTCGGAGGCACAGCCTTTTTCCCAGCGAGCCGGAAACTTCACGACGTCGCTCGCGACGGCTGGCCAGTCCATGAGCCTCGCAGAGTTCATACGTTATGCGCTGTCGGAGGAGGAGCCGTTCTGGGTGACGGGCATGACGCGCTACACGGGGAGCGAAACGCTGGAGAACGTTCGCATCCGCGTCTGGCTGGACACGACGCAGGACGGGGACGATATGGAGAGCAGGAGCCAGATCGTGAACCACCTTATCCCGGCCATCTTCCCCAATACGGAGCGGAACTTCAAGTTCCTGGTTGACCCGGAACAGATACAGAGGGCGCGCGCACTAAAGAAGGATGGCAAACTTTCCATCGTGTTGACCGCGGACAACGCCGATGCGGTGATGCTGGGTGAGACGGGCAGCGGCGATGACTCCAGTTCCAGCGGATGCGATACCGGCGCGGCGGGCCTGGGCGGCCTTGCGGTCCTGGCGCTTGCGAGAGCGCTGGCGCTTTTGAGGAAGAAGTCAATTTGAAGAAGAAATAACCCAACGCGGGGGGCCTAGCCAAGGCTGGGCTTCCCGCGTCCCATGATACCCCTCCTCCCCTATCCATGTCAAAATATCCCAAAATCTGTACGAAATATCCCAGGTTTTCCGTCGGGGGCGATGTGTGTGCTATGGTAATTGGGAATTAAAGAAAGGTGTCGGCATAAATCTTTTCGGAGGTGCATTTGCATGAGGAAGTTTT
>JAFUYV010000013.1 GCA_017476945.1 Fretibacterium sp. | reverse complement strand
GATGATGGCAGACACCGTGAGGAGCCGCTCAACGCCGGCCGGCAGGGCCCGTATCTCCGCGGAGAGGAAGCGCACTCCACGCGCGGCGAGTTGCTTCTCCAGCTCCGTCAGTTCCTCGGCGTAGAGCCGGTTGATCTCGACGGACTGGTTGCGCCCGTCGGGGGATATGCGGTTAACGCGGCTGCCAAGCCCCATGCGCTCTGACACCTGGGCGAACACCGTCGGAACATCCACGTTTCCCGCCGCGTTCCTCGTCCTGGCCCCAGGGGCCATCGCCTGGTACTCCGCGGCCAGCATGGAGAGCGTGCGGTAGCGCCCCTCCTGGGTGACAAGCGCCGACGACGCCTCCCCGGCCCAATCCCCCGCCAGGGAGACGCCAACCCACACCCCCAGCGTCAGCAGCGCCAAGGCCAGGAAGCGCACCGAACCCGGGGCCTCCCCCTGAAGGACAGAACGCGCGTTATTCAGGGCCGCGTCAAGGTTCACAGCCGCCATAGTCTTGATCTCCTCCTCACCAGCGGACGCGGAGGTCGAAACGATACCCCACGCCGGAGACGCTCTGAGTGTTGTCGAGCTGAGACAGGCCGGCACGCCCCTCCCAAGCCTTGCGGAAGCTGAGGACCGTGCTCATGTCCGGGGCCGAACCTGTGAAGTCCAGCCCCTCCGCATTATAGCGCAGGACGTCCACCACGACATCCAGGCTGGGGTCCTCCGCGAAGACCGCCCCCAGGTCCGCCAGAACGTCGTCCAGCCCACGCCCCTCGGAGCCTCCTCCCTGAAGGGCGGCGATCCTGTCACGCGCCAGGGCGACCGGGTTCCCGATGCGCCCCGTTCGGGAGGGGTCGAAGACCTCGCGGTAGAGGGCCTCGGACCGCCCCCGCACCTCCTCCGCCTTATGCTGAAGCTGGTTCCAGCGCAGCAAATTTCCCGTCAGCGCCAGAGCTCCCATCAGGAAAATCCAGCAAGCCGCGCGGGTCAGGAGCCTCACGCCGCGCTCAAGCCCCATCGCCCCCTCAAGGGCCGTGCGCGACAGGTTCACCGACCTCAGCCATGGACAGCGGGCCAAGCTCTCCCGCGCAATATCTCCCACGGAGGCGAACTCCTCGGGATCTGCCGCGTCGAGGACAAAAGAAGCGCCCCGCTCCAGGCCCTGCCCCTTGCAGTAGAGGTCAAACCAGGCCAGCTCGGACTCCGGCGTGGCGCCCGCGCCCGGAGTATGGGAACGGGGGCGCCAGCGGCTCAACACCGGCCTGTCCCCTTGCCACAGGAGGGAGCAGAGGTTCTCCTCGTCCGCCCAAAGGGTAACTCCCGTCCCCTCCACGCGAGAGGCCAGGGGCAGCGGCGCGGGCCAGACCATCCCACCTCCTCCGGCTCCCTCGGGCAGGGACAACTCCTCGGGCGAAACATACCAGGCTATCCCGTTCGCCCCCCGCCCCGTCCTCTCCAGGACCACGGGGAATATCTCGACCTCGCCCGCCGCGGCGTAGGGCAGGACCTGAAGCCTCAGGGCCTCGCGCACCTTCGTCGCGTTCGAGAAGGGGAAGGCGAAAGCATCCAGGGAGAGCGACCGCATGGGCACGAGCGTCACCGGGGATCGCCTGGCGGGCCCGGCGGAACGCACCTCCGTCCCGACCACGCGTCGGAACGTCACGTTCTCAAACTCAGAGCCTCCCCCTTTTTTCAGGAGGCGGAAATTAAAAAGCGGCAACTAGGACTCCTCCCAACGGACGACCCTTCGCGTCGTCTTGTCAAAGATGATGTTGAACGCCGTCCCCCCAGGCGATTCGTCGAGAAACTCGATGCGGAGGGCGAAGTAGCGGCTCTTGAAGCCCGCCAGGTTCGTGAGCTGCGTGGCCGTCCTCGGCGACAGGCCGGGGATCTCCTGGACGTCCTCCAGGCTTCCCAGCGTCCTCTCCGCCCGGTACGCCACAAGACGGCTCACCTGGACATCGTCAAGCCCCGGCAGAAGTCTCAGCACCGCCGGCGGCGCTACGTTGAGGTTGACCTTCCCATCACTCCAGAGGGTGCAAAAGTCCTTCATACCCAACCTTCCCGGCCCGCCATAGAGGACCTCCGGCGTTATCTCCTGCATGACCAGAAGCTCGGAGAGGTCCAGAGGAGGACGGTTGAGGAAGTTATCGCGTTCCAAACCGCCAACGCGCCCCTTTCCGTCCTTGTCCAGGAAGTCCAGCACCGGCACGGCCAGCTCCCTGTGCCCCAGCGCGTCCCACATATCCTCCCATGGGCCGCGCATTTCCATCCTCAGCGTGTTCCCATCCGGCAGGAAGAGATTGCGGATGGGGAGCTTGTCGTCAAGCGGCATAACCTGTATAGCCCACAGTCCCAGGTCGTCCGCGGGGAACAGGAACGGCCGAAACCAATCCTGGAGCGGGCTGTCCGCCTTCGTCCTGCCGGAGGCCTCCACGATGATGCTGATGACCGAGCTAACGAGGAGCTGGGCCATGCTCCGGTTCGTGAGGGCCACGCGCTCCCGCAGGACGCCTCGGACCTGTGTGCGTACGAACCAGGTAAAGGCCGTGGCGCAGGAGATGAGGAGCATCCCCAGCATCAGCACTGACACCAGCACGAAGCCGCGCCGGCCGGCCCTACGGGGACACGATGATGCCCTCAAGGTTCTCCGCCTCCCTCCCAGTCCCGCGCGTCAGGGTGACGGCCAAGCCCACCGGAAGCCCCCCCTGATACTTTTTCTCCCGGCCCTTCCCCCTGGGGACCTCCACGCTGAAGCCCGTCACGCCGGGCAGGACGAGCTGGCCATCCTCGCCTTTCAGGTCCTCCAGCTTGACCTCGGCGGGCTGCTTACCTGGCAAAATCCAGCGGTAGAGCCCGGCAATCACGCCCTTGCGCATGCCGCTTCCCCGGTCGATCTTATAGACGATGCTCCCAGCTGCCATCTGCTGTCGCGTCGGAGAGATGCTCATCACGACCAGGGCGTCGTCCTCCATGCCCCCAAGGGCCTGATGATCCTCCACCCGCACGGCCTGCCTGACCAACCGCACCGCTGACGATACGTCCCGCCCGATGAAGGCCAGCGTGCGCGACAGCGCCAGCGTGTCGGAGTAGCTTCCCTGGAGCTCGACCACCCGCCGTACCGTCACCACAACGGGGGCCAACGCGAGGGATGTCACCATCCCCGTCAGCATCACCGCGATGAGGACCTCGATAAGGGTGAAGCCAGCCCGCCGGCGCATGGCGGATCAGTTCGAGGCAGGCGCCTGAGGCGCCGGGGCAGGGCCGTTGACCACGACGAGGGCGCTCACCGTGTTGCCCTGGGCATCCGTCCCAGGCTGCCGCGTGAGGTGATAGGTCCCCGGCTTAAGGTAGCTGGCCAGTTCCCGGATAACCTGCTCCACCTGAAACCGCTGGGCCCAGCGCAGCAGCTTGCTCATGTCCTCGGAGTGAGGCTCACGCCGGAAGTGCTGCCACAGGAGATTGAAGCCCTTGCCCATCGTCTCAAGGTCATGGAGCTGATCTCCTAACTGAAGATAATGATAGCCCAGATTTTTTTGGGCGTCCTCCCTGACAATGGGGTGCTTCTCCG
>JAFUYV010000111.1 GCA_017476945.1 Fretibacterium sp. | reverse complement strand
TTGGCGTGCCTTTGACGAGTTGGAACGCCAGAGACTCTTTGTGCGCATCTGTGACCTGCGGCGCCGTTTGGGCTGGCTTCGCGAGGTGTTTGATGAACATCTTCGACGTTTGCGCCAGGAGGGGGCGATACAACTCCACATCGCTGATGCCAATCTGATGAGTCCACAGGACCTTGAGGATTGCTTTATCGACGAAAATGGTTTTCGCATGGGGATGGTGACCCGGCATGGCAGGTAGCGGGGATATACAGAAGCAGTTAAGGGCGAAAAACCCCTTCGCCTCCTCCGTCTCTCCTGCACCGTGGAGCAACGCAAACCCAGATTTGGAGTCCCTGAACCGCGAGGCCACCAATGAAATTGAGCAGCTTATCCGCGACAAACGCCGCGAACCCTCTGTGCCAAGGGCCGGGCTGATCCTTGGCATGGCGGGCGCCGGAAAGACCCACATGCTGCGACGTATCCTTCTGAAACTGAGGGGAAAAGGGCAGATCGCTGTTTTCGTCGCGGTTCGAGCTTTTCTGGACCCCGAAAGCGTTATACAGTATCTTCTAAAGGAGGCGGTCATCAGCCTGGGGCGTGAGCACCGGAAGGGCAGAACACAGCTTGATATCGTGATGGAGGAGTTGGACTCCGCCTACAGGGACTCCTGTCTGCAGGATGGGGCTCCCGTTCAGGAGGGCTTGGAGCGGCTCCGTCCTCTTCACAGAGAGATGAGCGCCCTTGGCGAGGTTGAACGCAATGTCCTGAAAAGTCTGCTGCTCTACGCTGGCACGCAGGATGCGGATATCAGAGAGGATATTCTGTTGTGGCTAAGAGGCAAAGCGGAGGAGGGCGCGGTGGCCCGTCTGGGGCTGCCGGAGCGCGACCTTGAGAGCATGACGGAGCACGCGCGGGAAAACGATGCGCGGACCATATTTCTGTCCCTTGGACAGATATTCGCCTACGCGAAGGTTCCCATGATCGTTTGTTTTGACCAGCTTGACGGCATGGAGGAAAAGAAGCTGATCAACGCCTGGGGGCAGGTTGTCAGCCTTCTAGTGAACGATACGCCGGGTGTTCTTCCGTTAGCTTTTCTCCGCGCGGACACTTGGTATGACCACTTCGCTAATGTTTTGGATATCGCGGTGATCCAACGTCTGGGCAAACGCCCGATTCTGATGCAGAATTGCACACTGGAACAAGCTCAGATGCTGATAAAGAGTCGGCTTGAAACCTTCTTCGGCGAGGATGTCGAGGAGAAGTATCAGTGGCTCATGGAGCGTCTGAAGGGAAGACTCCAGCCCGGTTATTCTCCCCGAATGGTTATCGATCTAGCTGGACACGTTATTGATGAGTCTGATGGTGATCTTGATCCTGTATTAAAGCCCATTGACGCGGCCTATCGAGAGGAGTGTGACAAGGTGGCCGCGGACCTGGACGCCTGGCCGGCCGACGCAGACCAACTCTTTCTTGCTCTCCAGACATGGATAAATTCTCAAGAGAACTTTTCTGTGGCCAAGAAGGAGGATAGATACCCTCATCTATCAGGAAGCCGCATGATTGAAGGGCGAAAAGTGGACTGTGACTTCATTGTCATGGCTCCGGTATACGCGGCATCAGCGGCGGCCGGTCTGAAGCGGGGAATTGATTTTCTTCAGAAAACTCCTAACGGCTTGGGGTGTTATATCATTGATGGCCGGACGCTTCGGTACCCTCCTAAATGGAGGCAGGTACATCGCCTTCTTGATGAATTTAGGGAGTTGGGCGGGATTGTCCTCCTTTTAAAGGCGGAAGAGTGTGTGCTATGGTATGGCCTTGTGGCCCTGATGAACAAGCTGGACAATGGGGATATAACCATTTACCCTTATTCTGGAGCGCCGCGTAGCGCCAATCACGAGGATCTCAACCGATACATGAAAGAAGCCTTCTCGGTAGATTTTCTAAATATGGGAAAAGCCTCGAGGGATAATAAGGAACGGAAAAATCCCTTGCTCTCTCTTTCCAGGCAAAAAACACACTCGTCCTCGCCGGATGATGAGGCCCTCGTGGATATTCTAATCTCCCTTTTGGACGCCTCACCCATGAAACTCCTGCCCGCTGGGAAGATGCTTGAGATGCTTGCGGCAAGGGCCGTTGAAGTTCCGCAAACCCGGTTACTGGCCTGTGTAAGCCGCTTTCAGGATCGCTTTCATGTGTATCCTGCAGGAAAGGATACGCTGATTCAGCGTGCAGGCCGGTGAAAAATGGAAGATAAGGAGTATACAATAACAGCCAGCAATCTCGCACTCTGTCAGAGGTGTCCAAGGCTCCTGGCCTACCAGGTCCATAAGGGTGAGGAGAAGGCGTGGCGCGCTGGCATCGAAGGCAGCGGCCAGATGTATGGCTCGCTCTTTCATAAACATATCGCACGAGCGTTCTTCGAGGCGGCAGCCACCCCCGGAAATTCGATGAGAGCTCGGATCGTTGATATTTTACAGGCAGGGCACGAGGGAGCAGAGGTCCTTGAAAGCGCTCTCGAGTGGGTTGTGAGGGAACATTTTTTCGCGCCCTTTCTTCAAGAATATGCGGCCAAACGCGGCAGCGTAGAACGCGCCATGGCCATGGCGGCAGGCACAGCTCTGTGGATCAGAGCAATGGCAAAGTTCCTTGCGGGTATCCCGTCGCTCTGTGTCGTGCCGGAGAAGAACCTGCACCGCGTATTCTGTGAGCCAGAAAGGAAGCTCCAGGCCGTCTATCAGTCTCGGCGTGGGGTGTTGTGGGTGACGGGATGTTATGATGCCCTGCTCTTTAACCCCGACCGAGCCGAGGCAACACTCTTCGAATTTAAGGGATACAGGCGTTCTGACATCACGGTTCCACTCTCCCAAGTTCTTATCTACGCCTGGTTGGTTCATGAGGTCACGGGCGTCCTGCCCGCCGTCCAGGTAATCTATCTTGAGGAGGGGAAGACAGACTCTTTCACTCCCGGCGAAGTTCAGAACATGATGACCAGTTTGCCCTCCCTGTTCGATGCCGCGCTGGAAGTACTGTCGCTTCAACTTCCTCTGCCTGTTGCCACGGATAAACGACTCTGCTCTTCCTGCCCCTTTCAGGTGATCTGCGGAGATGACTGGGGAGTTGTTCCGGATCTGGATACCTCCACTGGAGAATCTTCGGAGTCGCAGGGGCGCATGAACCAGCTTCTTGGCGTCTTATCCGATCTTGGCCTTTCCGTAAGGGGCGAAGGATATAATGTAGGTCCCGCCTTCATTCGACTGAAAGTGAAGCCCGACCCAAGGAAGACGACCGTCGCAAGGATCATGAACCGGGCAGATGATCTCCAGGTGCAAATGCGATTGAAGAGCCCTCCGTTGATACAGGCGATGGGAGGATATGTGAGTGTGGATATTCCCCGCACCCAACGTCAAAGCCTCTCTCTGGAATACCTTTTAAGAGCGGGACAGGGAAACCACCCTGCTTCTCCCGCAGCCTTCCCTTTGGGAATGACTGTAGACGGCAGCGTTTACTGGATAGACCTGACAGATCCTAACATGACCAGCCTTCTGGTGGGCGGAATGTCCGGGAGCGGAAAAAGCGTTCTTCTACGCTCCATCGTCATCAGTCTACTGCTCTCCACAGAAGAGCCCTGTGTCCGTTTTGTCCTGATCGACCCCAAACGAGTAACATTCTCCGATATGCGGGGATTGAAGACTCTTGAGGGCGGAGAGGTGCTTTTCAATGTAAAGGAGATAATGCAGTCTCTGGCGTGTGAGGCCGAGGAGATGGAACGGCGCTTTGAGGAGATGGCCGGCCTAGGCGTTGAGACGCTGGATGGGCTGAATGCCCGGACAGGGACATCGCGAAAACGCCATGTCGTGATCATCGACGAGTATGCCGATCTGATGATGGACAAGACTTCAGCGCGAGAGCTGGAGCGCCTTGTCCAGAGAATTGCTCAGAAAGGCCGGGCTGCTGGACTTCATCTTGTCCTGGCCACCCAGCGTCCTGAGGCAAAAGTCGTAACAGGGCTGATCAAATCCAACCTCCAGCTCCGCATTGGCCTGAAAGTAGGGAGCCGTGCCAACAGCCAAATCATCCTCGATCAAGGAGGAGCGCAAAACCTCCTTGGATATGGTGATATGCTTGTAGGGGGAGGGATTGGCCTGGTGCGTCTTCAGGGCGCGATGGCAGATATAGGGATGTTGCCCGAACATTTTTTTACGGCGTAAAATTTGGCGAAGCGAGGCCGAAAGAAGTATCATGATTGTGTTACAGAATAGCAATGGAGGCAGAAAATAATGAACGTCATGGTGGTCGGAGGGGGCGGGCGTGAGCACGCGATCATAAGCTGTCTGGCGCGAAGCCCCAGGATTAAAAAACTTTACGCGCTGCCGGGAAACGGCGGCATTGCGGACCTCGCCGAGTGCGTGCCCGTCTCCGCGGAGGATATAGAGGGAGTGGCGACATTCGCAAAGGAGCGGGCCATTGACTTCGCCGTGGTCGCGCCGGACGACCCGCTGGTGATGGGGGCGGTGGACCGCCTGGAGGCCCAGGGCGTGCGCTGCTTCGGCCCAAGCGCGGCGGCCGCGACCATCGAGGGCAGCAAGGTCTACGCCAAGGCGCTGATGAGGAAATACGGTGTCCCCACGGCCCGGTACGAGGTCTTCGACGACGTGGACAAGGCGTTGTCCTACATCGCCGTGTCGGAGGCCCCTTTGGTGGTGAAGGCCGACGGGCTCGCCAAGGGCAAGGGCGTGGTCGTGGCCGAAAACTTTGAGCAAGCCCGCGACGCGGTCCTGGCCTGCATGAGGGACAGGGCCTTCGGGGCCAGCGGGGCGCGCGTCGTCATTGAGGAATGCCTGACCGGCCCGGAGGTCTCCGTCCTGGCCTTCACGGACGGCAAGACGGTCGTCCCGATGGTCTCGTCAATGGATCACAAACGGGCCTATGACGGTAACCAGGGCCCCAACACGGGCGGCATGGGGGTCATCGCTCCAAACCCTCACTATACGCCGGAGATCGCGGCAACGTGCATGAGGACGATCTTCCGCCCCACGGTCAAGGCGCTGAACGCGGAGGGACGGCCTTTCAAGGGCTGCCTCTACTTCGGCCTGATGCTGACGCCGGGCGGGCCGAAGGTGATCGAGTACAACTGCCGCTTCGGCGACCCGGAGGCCCAGGCGGTGCTGCCGCTGCTGGAATCCGACCTGCTCGAGATCATGCTGGCGGTGCGGGAGGAGCGGCTGGCGGAGGCGGACGTGCGTTTCTCCTCTGGCGCGTCGTGCTGCGTCGTGCTCGCCTCGAAGGAATACCCTGGTTCGTGTAAAATAGGGCTGGAGATCGACCTCGGCGGCGCGGACAAACTGTTGGGCGTGTCCGTGTTCCATGCGGGCACGCGCCGCGGGGACGATGGAAAACTGCTGACGGCTGGGGGACGTGTGCTGGCGGTGACGGCCACAGCCCCCGCGGCGGAAGAGGCGCGGGAACGGGCCTATGATGCGGTGGAGCGCATCCACTTCGACGGGGCGCGCTTCAGAAAGGACATTGGGGCTTATGGTACACAGGCTATACGTTGAGAGGGAGCTGGCCTTCGCTCAGGAGGCCGCGGCGCTCTGCTCGGAGCTCAAGGACCTGCTGGGCGCCGTCGGGCTGGAGCGCGTGCGGATCGTGAACCGCTACGACATTGAAGGGCCCGGCGATGGCGCGCTGGAGGCGTGCAGGGCCGCCGTGTTCGCGGACCCCTGTACAGATGTCCTGCTGGACCGCCTGCCGGAGGACGCGGCGCATACCCTGGCGGTGGAATATCTGCCTGGTCAGTATGACCAACGGGCAGACGCCGCGGAGCAGTGCATTGGGCTGCTCACCGGCCAGCGCGCGGCCGTCCGCACGGCGCGGGTGTACCTGTTCTACGGCGCGCTCTCCGAGGCGGAGTTTGCCGCCGTGAAAAGGCATCTCATCAACCCCGTGGAGTGCCGCGAGGCGCAGCTTGAGGAGTATGGGACGCTGGACATCCCCTATCCCGAGCCCGGCGACGTGCCCGTTCTGGAGGGGTTTTGCGGGCGGGACGAGGCGGGGCTGGAGGCCCTGTGCGCGGAGTTGGGCCTGGCGATGAGCGCGGACGACCTGCGCTGCTGCCAGGAACATTTCCGGACGGAGGGGCGCGAGCCCACGCTGACGGAGCTCCGTGTTCTGGACACCTATTGGTCGGACCACTGCCGCCACACCACGTTCCTCACGGCCATCGGCTCCATCACTTTTGAGGATGAGCGCGTCCGCGAGTCCTACGACCGTTACCTCGCCCTGAGGGAGGAGCTGGGGCGCTCCGGCAAGCCCGTCACGCTGATGGATATGGCGACAATCGGGGCGCGGGCGCTGAAGCAGCGCGGGAAGCTGCCGGACCTCGTGGAGTCCGAGGAGGTCAACGCCTGTACGGTGCGCGTCCCCGTGGATGTCGACGGGGAGATCCAGCCCTGGCTTCTGCTGTTCAAGAACGAGACGCACAATCACCCGACGGAGATCGAGCCCTTTGGCGGCGCGGCAACCTGCATCGGCGGTGCGATCCGCGACCCGCTCTCCGGCCGGGGCTACGTCTACCAGGCCATGCGCGTAACCGGCGCGGCCGACCCCCGAAAGCCCATCGGCGAGACTCTGCCGGGCAAGCTGCCGCAGCGCGTCATCACGACGAGGGCCGCGGAGGGATACAGCTCCTACGGCAACCAGATCGGTATTCCCGCGGGGCTGGTGGACGAAATCTACCACGAGGGCTACGCCGCCAAGCGCATGGAGGTCGGCGCGGTGGTGGCGGCTGTGCCAGAGACGAATATACGGCGGGATCGTCCCGCGCCGGGCGACCGCGTTCTGCTGCTGGGGGGGCGGACGGGCCGCGATGGATGCGGCGGCGCGACGGGCTCGTCGCGGGCCCACAACGCCCATTCCCTTGAGACGTGCGGCGCGGAGGTGCAGAAGGGCAACGCGCCCGAGGAGCGGAAGCTGCAGCGCCTGTTCCGCAGCGCGGACTTTACAAGCCGGGTGAAGCGGTGCAACGACTTCGGCGCGGGCGGCGTCTCCGTGGCCGTGGGCGAGCTGGCTGATGGGCTGGACATCGACCTGGACGCCGTGCCGCTGAAGTACGCGGGCCTGAGCGGGACGGAGATCGCCATCAGCGAGTCCCAGGAGCGTATGGCCATCGTGGTGGCGGAGGCCGACGTCCCGGACATCCTGCGCCTCGCGGAGGAGGAGGATGTCGCGGCCACCGTCGTGGCCCGGGTCACGGACGACGGACGGATGCGGATGTCCTGGCGCGGGAAACGCATTGTAGACCTTCCGCGCGGCTTTATCCAAAGCAACGGCGCCGAGCGCCGTACGTCCGTCACGGTGTCCAGGGGGGAAGAGTATGGCGCCGCACGGCCCTCCAGCTTCGCGGAGGGGTTGCGCGCCGCCGTCTCGGACCTCAACGTCTGCTCCAAACGCGGCCTCTGCGAGCGATTCGACTCCACCGTGGGGGCGAATTCCGTGCTGATGCCTTTCGGCGGCCGCCACCAGCGGACCCCCGCCCAGGCGATGGCCGCGAAGTTTCCCCTGACGCGGGGGGAGACGAACACCTGTTCCGTCATGGCGTGGGGCTTTGACCCGTTCCAATCCTCGGCCTCGCCCTACGACGGAGCTTACCTCGCGGTGGTGGAGTCGCTGTGCCGCCTCGCGGCGTCCGGGGCAAAGCTGGATAAGTGCTGGCTGAGCTTCCAGGAATACTTCGGCAAGCCGGGGACGGACCCCAGGCGCTGGGGACTTCCCGCCGCGGCGCTGCTGGGGGCGCTGGACGCCCAGATGGACTTCGGCGTCGCGGCCATCGGGGGCAAGGACTCGATGAGCGGCTCCTTTGAGGACCTCGACGTCCCCCCCACGCTGATCTCCTTCGCCGTCGCGCTGGCGGACGCGGAGCGCGTCGTCTCCCCGGAGTTCAAGGGGCTCAACTCGCGCGTCGTCCTGCTGCGGCCCAAATACAACGGCGTCCTGCCTGACGCGGGCTCCATGCGCAGCCTGCTGAATTACGTCCAGACGCTGATCGCCAACGGGGAGGTCCTCTCCGCGGCGACCCCGACCTTCGGCGGCGCGGCGGCGATGACGTTCAAGATGTGCCTGGGTAACGGCCTGGGCTTCGAGTTCAACGATGGCGTCATGCGCACGGACATCTTTGGGACGTCCCGGGGTTCCTTCATCCTTGAGGTGTTCAACATCACGAAGCTGGATGTGCCGGAGGATATCCAGCTCCTCGAGCTGGGCTACACGCGTGATGACCCCGTGCTGTCCCGGCACGGCAACGCGGTGAAGATGAGCGACCTGGAGGAGCTCTATGAGGGCGCGCTTGATGCCGTCTTCCCCATGAGCGCGCCGGCGGAGGATGGCATCCCCGACCTGCCGGCAGCCAGGGAGGACCTGCCCTCCGCGCCGCGGCCTCCCGTCGGGGTCGCCCGCCCGCGCTTCCTCATTCCGGTGTTCCCCGGCACGAACTGCGAGTATGAGTCCGTCCGCGCCATCGAGCGTGCGGGGGGCGAGGCCGAGGTGCTGGTCGTCAGGACGTTGACCCCGGAGGCCATGAGACTGTCGGCGGAGCGCTTTGCCGGACGTCTGGACGAGGCCCAGGCGCTCTTCCTGCCCGGCGGCTTCTCCAACGGCGACGAGCCGGACGGGTCGGGGAAGTTCATCGCCATCTTCCTGCGGAGCCCGGCGGTTCGCGCGGCGGTGGCCCGTCTGTTGGACGAGCGGGGCGGTCTGGCCTGCGGAATATGCAACGGGTTCCAGGCCCTCGTGCGGACAGGGCTGCTGCCCTTTGGGCACATCGTGGACACGGAAACCTTGAGCAAGGGCTCCGCCGCCCTGACCTTCAACGCCATTGGGAGGCATCAGTCGAAGCTGGTGCGCGTGCGCATCGCCTCCAACCGCTCGCCGTGGCTCGGCCGCACGAACGTGGGGGACGTGTTCGCGGTCCCCATCTCGCACGGCGAGGGGCGCTTTGTGTGCGGCCCGGAGCTGCTGGCGCGACTGGCGGAGGCGGGACAGATCGCGGCGCAGTACGTGGACCTGGCGAATCATCCCACGATGGACGTACAGTTCAACCCCAGCGGCTCCCTCGCGGCCATTGAGTGCCTGACCTCGCCCGACGGCCGGGTGATCGGCCGCATGGGGCACGCAGAGCGTGTCGGGGACGGCCTGTACCGGAACGCCGGCGGGGCCAGTGGCATGGGGATGTTCGAGGCTGCCGTGGAGTTTTTGAAAGGATAACATGGATGGGCGTCTCCGCTGTGCAGGGGCGCCCATTTTTCTGCAAACGGAGGCGAAACGTAAAATGGAGCAGCTGCATGAGAAGGCGCGCATCATGGATGCCATGGCGGTGGATCGCGCGATCCAGCGCATTGGCTACGAGATCGTCGAGCACAACAAGGGGCCGGAGAACGTCGTCCTGATTGGCATCCAGCGCCGGGGCGTCCCCCTGGCGCGGAGCATCGCGGACCACATCAGGGCCGTGGAGGGCACAAAGGTCCCCACCGGCACGCTGGACGTCACCTTTTACCGCGACGACCTGTCGTTCATGAAGGAGCGCTCCGGAGGAGGGGAGACGGATATCCCCTTCAGCATCGCCGGGCGTAACGTGGTCCTCGTGGACGACGTGCTCTTCACGGGGCGGACGGTGCGCGCGGCGATGGAGGCCCTCATTGAGACCGGCCGCCCTCGGACCATCCAGCTTGCCGTCCTGATCGACCGGGGGCACCGCGAGCTCCCCATCCATGCGGACTACGTCGGCAAAAACGTCCCCACATCCCACGCGGAGCTCGTCTCCGTGCGGCTGCCGGGATATGACGGCGGGGATGACGGCGTTGTGCTCCTGGAGAAGGTCCGGGCGGAGGGGGAGGCTCATGGAGCATGATGCAGATCGACCGCCTCATCCGCGCTATCGAGGAGAAGGGCAATCCCACGGCCCTGGGGCTGGACACGCGGCTTGAGTACCTGCCTCCCTCCTGTGTGCGCGAGCATCCCGGGCAGCCCGCCTCCGCCGTGCGAGACTTTAACTTCGCGCTGCTGGACGCGCTGAAGGATATCGTCCCCAGCGTGAAGGTCCAGGCGGCGTACTACGAGCTGATGGGGCTCGCGGGGCTGGCCTGCATGACGGACACGCTGACGGAGGCCCGGCGCCTGGGCTACGTCGTCATCCTCGACGCCAAGCGCGGCGACATCGGGGCGACGGCCAGCGCCTACTCCGGGGCCTACCTCGCGCCGGACGCGCGCACCTCCGTAGACTTCATGACCGTGAACCCCTATCTGGGCAGCGACGGGATGCGGCCTTTCATTGACGACTGCCGGAAGACGGGCCGGGGCATCTTCGCCCTGGTCAAGACGTCGAACCCTTCGTCGGGCGAGTTCCAGGACCTGATGACGGAGGGCGGCGTGCCGCTGTTCGCCCGCGTTGGAGACAAGGTCTCGGAATGGGGCGAGGCGCTCATCGGCGAGGAGGGGTACAGCTCCGTCGGGGCGGTGGTCGGCGCGACGTATCCTGAGCAGGGGGCCATGCTGCGCGGCCGGATGCCGCATACGTTCTTCCTGGTCCCCGGTTACGGGGCGCAGGGGGCCTCCGCCGGGGAGCTGGCCGGGTGCTTTGGCAGGGACGGCCGGGGGGCGCTCATCAACGCCTCGCGCAGCCTCATCTGCGCCCACAAGAAGGCCGGGACGGACGACTTCGTGTCCGCCGCGCGGGAGGAGGCTCTGCGAATGCGGGAGGACATCCGCAGGGCGCTTCATCGGAATTAAATCGGACGAGACGGTAAGGGGGAGTTCTCATGCAGGATACACAGGAGATGGCGCGGGAGGCGCTGACACGCCTTGGAGCGCTGAAACAGGGGCATTTCCGCCTGACTTCGGGGCTGCACAGCGACCGCTATATGCAGTGTGCCGCGCTGTTCGAGTGGCCGGAGGAGAGCGAGCGGCTGTGCCGGGCGCTGGCGGAGAAATTTTCGGGGCAGAAGGTCGACCTCGTGGCCGGGCCGGCGCTGGGCGGGGTCATCATGGCCTATGAGGTGGCGCGCGCGCTGGGCGTCCCCAACATCTTCGCGGAGCGAGAGGAGGGAAAGATGACGTTCCGTCGGGGTTTCCGCGTCGAGGCGGGGAGGAAGGTCCTGGTGGTTGAGGACGTGGTGACGACCGGGGGCTCCGTGAAGGAGGTCATCGGCCTCGTACGCGCGGCGGGCGGCGAGGTTGTGGGCGTTGGCTCGGTGGTGGACCGTTCCGGGGGCCGCGCGGACTTTGGCGTGCCCTTCCACGCCCTGATGACCCTGGACGCGACGGCCTGGAAGGAGGAGGACTGTCCGCTCTGCGGGGAGGGTGTCCCCATCGTCAAGCCCGGCAGCCGGCCGGGACGTTAGGCCCTTTCCCCATGTGGCAGGCAGCGAGGGCCTCTGCCGGACTTTACACAATTAAATTAAAGGCTTGGAGGTCGAACACATGAACGATCTGATCCGCATCCACCCTTCCGACATGGTTGCCGTCGCGCTGCGCCCGCTGACGGCCGGAGCTTCCATCCCCATCAGCGGCGCGGATTTCTCCGTAACGCTGCGGGAGGACATCGCCATGGGGCACAAGGTCGCGCTGAGGGACATCGCAGCGGGCGAGAAGGTTATCAAATACGGCTTCCCCATCGGGGAGGCGACGGCCGGCATCCCGCAGGGACACCACGTCCACAGCCACAACCTGAGGACCCTCCTCAGCAGCGGGCTGACCTACGCCTACCATCCCACGAACCCCACGCTCCCCCAGCAGCCCCCCGCCTCCTTCAAAGGCTATCCCCGGACGGATGGCCGGGCCGGCATCCGCAACGAGCTGTGGATCATCCCCACCGTCGGCTGCGTCAACGACGTGGCGGAGGCGCTGGCGCGGAGGGCGCGGTCCCTGACCGGTGGGCCCATCGAGAACGTGCGGGCCTTCACTCACCCCTACGGCTGCTCGCAGCTGGGGGACGACCAGGAGCACACGCGCACGATCATCGCCAACTTCGCCACGCACCCCAACGCCGGCGGCGTGCTGGTGCTGGGCCTGGGCTGCGAGAACAGCGGCGTCGAGGAGATCAAGAAGCGCATGGGGGCTTATGACACTGAGCGCGTCCGCTTTCTCATTTCCCAGGACGTGGAGGACGAGCTGGAGGAGGGCTTCCGACTCCTCGAGGACCTGGCGGAGCGGATGCGGAAGGACGTCCGCGTCCCTTGCGACGCCTCCAGGCTCGTCGTCGGGTTGAAGTGCGGGGGCAGTGACGGCCTCTCCGGCATCACCGCCAACCCCGCCGTGGGCCGCTTCTCCGACCGGCTCATCGCCCTGGGGGGCAGTACCGTCCTCACGGAAGTGCCGGAGATGTTCGGCGCGGAAAACATCCTCTTTGACCGCTGCGAGAGCCGGGAGGTCTTTGACCGGGCCGTGGGCATGGTGGAGGGCTTCAAACATTACTACGTCAGCCACGGGCAGGTGGTGTACGAGAACCCCAGCCCCGGCAACAAGGCGGGCGGCATAACCACGCTGGAGGACAAGTCCTGCGGCTGCGTCCAGAAGGGCGGCTGCGCCCAGATCACGGACGTGCTGGCCTACGTCGTCGCGGTGACGTAAATGGGCCTGAACCTCCTCAGCGCCCCCGGCAACGACCTGGTGGCGGCTACGGCCCTCACCGCCGACGGC